>DASYZB010000018.1 GCA_035946615.1 Verrucomicrobiia bacterium | reverse complement strand
TCGAAGGGGGACTTATGTTGAGTGGGTATGCGCGCAGACATGCGTGTGATACAGACATACTATCTATATCATGTCAACAGAAAAAATGCGCCTAGAAGCAGTTTTTTCGTCTTTTCAGAAAATTACGTGCGGATCAGGGATTGTGGTTGCCCTTTGCCAATCGCCCGGCAAAACTGGTGAAGATGAAAGATTTGTTATGCCTTTCCCACTAGCCCACCCGGCTGCGGTGTTGCCGCTCAGGCGGTGGTGTCCAAGGTGGTTTTGTTTCCCGGCGCTGGTCGTTGGCAGTGTCGTGCCGGATTTGGGTTACCTTTTTGGAAGATTCGGGGATATATCGCACCGGGTCTCGGGCAGTTTCCTGTTCAGTCTTCCCGTGGGCCTCGTCGTGTTGTGGGCGCTGGACAGAATCTCCGCCCCGGAGTTCAAGCTGGCCCCGTCGCGGTTCAAGCGCGCGCTCGGACCGTTGCGCATCGAGCGCCCCTTCTCATGGTTTATCATCATTGCATCCTTGCTCGTGGGCGCCTGGACCCATCTGCTCTGGGACGCCTTTACACACCGGAACGGCTGGTTTGTCGAGCACCTCCCCGCGCTCCAAGCCCCTGTCTTTTCATTGGACCATCGCCAGGTGCGCGTGTGTCACTTCCTTTGGTATGGCAGCTCATTTGCCGGGCTGCTCTGGTTAATGCTGGCGTTCAGTGCAAAACAGCCGCCTCCGGGAGCAGCGCCAGGGTGCATCCCACAAAAAACTGCGTGGCGCGACGCTATCCTGGTGGCTTTGTTGGTGTTGCCCATCGAGATTATCCATCACCTGCTCCGCGGACCCGCGGGGCTGGTGCTCGTCGGCCTGTTAAGCCTGCTCTTGGTGATTGGAGTTGCTCTTCACCTCGGGTCCGAAGAACAGACGGGCCTTACCACAGGCCGGGAGGCGCCAGTTCCACGAGCTATCGATACTCCTTCTTGACTGCCCGCTTGCTCAACCGTATGACGCAAGGGCGCTTAGGGACAAATTTGCCGTGGAAGTGGAGGTCCCAGGTCACTCGCTTAGGCAAATCCACGCCCGCTTAAAACACTTAAAGGATTTGCATGCCGGAGGCTGCTCCTTCGACGAGAGCTAGAACTTTAACGCCGCTTGCCCGGCCCCCGGCCTTAGGGTATACCCCACGGCGTGAACCAAAGGAAAACATTCCGTCACCGCAGCACTGAACAACCGGCCGCCAGTGGAACCAGAGCCTACCGACTCAAAATCACCCTGCGCTACCTCGCGCCGCCAATCTGGCGCCGCGTGCTGGTGCGGGAGGATATCCCGCTCGGTCAGCTCCACGGACTGGTGCAGCGCGTGATGGGTTGGAGCGGCGGCCACATGCACGAATTTCGGATGCCGGCGCGTGGATTCGGCCCACCTTTGGGCACTTTCGGCAACGAGGGGGAAGACGAAGACGCCACGGTGCTGCGCGAGGTGCTGGTGCGCACAGGGCAGATGCTTCTTTACGAGTATGACTTCGGTGATGGCTGGCTGCATGGTATCCAATTGGAAAAAACTCTCCCGTTGGAGCTTGGCTGGCGCTATCCGGTGTGCCTGGCGGGCGCGCGCGCCTGTCCGCCGGACGATTGCGGCGGCCCGCCCGGCTACGCTCAACTCGTGGAGGCTCTCCGAGACCCCGGGAACAAAGCAAACGCGCAATTGTTGGAGTGATGCGGGCCGTGGGACCCTGAGAGCTTCGATCTGGAGTCCGTCAACCGCATGCTGTCCCGGTAGCACCGTGGACCAGCCCATTTCTGCAAGTCCCCAGGAAGAGACAATACTTCGGCATCTCCGGTGTCCTTGCAATTGCCGGCCCCGCCCGGCAGCATTGGCCTTGATGAGTTCCATTGATCGAAACGGTCCATGCCCTTGCGGCAGCGGTAGAAAATACAAGAAATGTTGCGCCTGGAAGGATGCGGCGGTACGCGCTGCGGCGGGAATCTGGCATTGTGCCTTGCGGGTTTGGGTCGAAAAGCCGAAGCCCTGGCGTCTTTGGACCGCGCGCTCGAACTCGATCCTGCCTACGAACCTGCGCGTACCAACAGGAAAGCCATCGAAGCAATGAGAGAAGGCAAACCCTTCGTGCCCGGGATAGTCGCCGAGACCGAGTACTATCGCGAGCGGATTGAGGCGGAGCAGGCGCACTGAGCTACTGGATAAACAACGGGCCATAGTGGCCAAAATCTGCAGGCCACCAGTCCTGCGAGTCGGTCATCAGCGCCGCGAGGTCCTTCTTCACCGCCGGCAGGTCGAGGCTCTTGAACTCTTCGGCGTAGTTAAAGTCCTCGCCCATCGGATTGGACTTAGAGGAATGCTGGTGCAAGCAGCTCGAGCTTTAGCTGGTTGGGCCACCAGTCGCGGTTCGACGTGCCGCCGCCGGCAGTTTGATGGAACGGACATTTTGATTCGGTTGACATAATTTTCTCCTTTTTTTCATTCTGCGAAGTGGGCCAGTCCTTGCTGTTTTCCTGCCAGGGTCATGAGTCGAGTCAGAGATGAGTAAATGTACCAAATGATAACAATATGCAAGTGCGGCATTGCAATGTTTGCTTTGCAGCGTTTCTATACAGGTTCAGGTGGATGTCCGGTTTCATACTGAGGGCAACTGAGAGGGAGAGTCGTTTATGTCGAAATTCGAGCTGACCATCGGTTTGGTGGGCGCCGGGATGTTCGGCGGGGAGGCCCATCTGCGCGCTTACGCCGGCGTCCAGCGCGCCGGCATCAGCCCGCAACTCAGCCGCATCGGTCTCGACGGCTGGGCGCGTGAATTCGCCCCTATCCAGTTCCAGCTTGTCGCTATTGCGACACAGACTCGCCGCTCCGCGCAGCGGGCTTGCGCGAAGTTTCGGGGTTGGACCGCTCATCTTCCCAGGGATTACTTCGGCGAGAAGCCGTGGCGGAAGATGCTGGCGGACTTTCCCAACATCGACGTGGTCGCCGTGGCAACGCCCGATCATCTGCATACGCCGGTCATTCTCGACGCCTTAAAAGCGGGCGCGCATGTCATAACCGAGAAGCCGATGTGCCTCGAAATGGCGGAAGCCGACCGGCTCATCGAGTTGTCGCGTCAGAAGCAGCGGCTGGTGGCGGTCGATATGCACAAACGCTTTGACCCCGACCATCGGCACATTCGCTCGGAGGTTCTGGGCCAAATCGGCAAGCCCCTTTATGGTAACGCTTACCTCGAGGAGCCGCTCGAATTGTCCGCGCGCGCATTCAAATGGGTCGAGCACAGCGACCCCTTTAGCTACGTCGGCTCGCATTGGGCCGATTTGGTGCAGCATCACTACGGCTGCAAGCCGGTATCTCTGACGGCTGTGGGCCAAAAGCAACGACTGGCGCGCCAGGGGATCGACGCTTACGATGCCGTTCAGGTCCGAGTCGATTATGATAATGGCCTGAGTTTCACCTTCCACAATAACTGGATCACCCCGCCTGATTTCGAGGGACCTGTCAACCAGGGTCACGAAATCGTCGGCGCCCACGGCAAGTTCGAGAGCGACCAACAATATCGCGGGCTGCGCTGGTGGGCGGAGGGCCGGGGGAGTCGAACCGCCAACACTCACTTCATCCGCCGGGTGGAGCGTCCGGACGGCTCGTCGGGGTGTGTGGGCTATGGCATCGACAGCCTGACCGCCGGCCTGGCGGCCATTTGCCGCATGAAATTCTTCGGAGCGTCGCGGGAGAGTTTGGAGGCAATATATCCCACCGCTGAGCAGGCCCGGGTTGTGGTGGCTATCGTTCAGGCCGCGCGGGTCGTGCGTGATTTGAATTTCAAATACCTCAAGCAGGGCAAAGGCGCTCCTGTGACAGCGCGCTTAGGCCGGGAGGGCATCACTCTTGTCGATCCAACCCGCGCCGCTGCACGAAGCTCGGCGGTGTTCCGAAGAATCTACAGCAGGCCGATTTGATTTCTGCTTGCTCACCGCAGCGCGATTGGTAATCGGCCGTACCGCCGGCTGGCAGTCGGCGACTTTTGCCTGTGGCCCTGGTTTCATCGTCATAGTCAATCTTGCTAATCCGTGTTGAAAGCCCCAGTATCCACGATGTGTTAGCGTCGTTGGCGCGCTGGAAATTCAACCTTGAGATTTCACTTGGGGCGATTGTCCTGTTATTCCTTGGCGGGGGCGCGCTGTCCCCGGCCTTTGCGGAAGCGGTCGCTCTGCAGCAGCAACTTTTCGACATCTGGCCAGCAGGCGAAGGTTGGGAGCAAAATACCGTCACTGCCCTGCTTCAGACCCGGAACGGCTACCTTTGGCTGGGCACCTATCATGGCCTGGTGCGGTTCGACGGGGTTCGTTTTACGGTGTTTGATTCAAGCAACACCAGCGCGCTTAAAGACGGGTTGATTACCAGCCTGTATGAGGACCCAGGGGGGGCGCTTTGGATTGGACATGAAACCGGGCAATTGTCGCGGCTGGTGAACGGGCAATTCGAGTCCATCGCGCTGGGCTCGGGCTGGCCCGGGGGAGTCATTGAGGCTATCAGCTCCGATGAGCATGGAGATGTTTGGCTCCTGAACGATTCGGGAACTTTTTTCCGCGCGCGCGATGGTTACGGTCTCTGCGTTCCGGGCGGGGCTTCTCCAAGCCGCAAGGCGGTTCTGGCTCGTTCCCGCTCAGGCCGGTTGTGGCTCGTTTCCAACGGCCAGGCGGCCACCCTCGAGCAGGACAAACTCGTTCCTTTCCAGTTTCCCGACGCGCAGCCCACGGTTTATTTTGAACGGGTGCTGCCCTCTTCGGATGGAGGGATGTGGGTGGTAGGCAATGGCCGAATACGCAAGCTACGCCAGGGCAGGTGGGTGGCCGCTATGCCCAGCGGTTCGGCAGTAGCGGCTTCCATCACCTGCCTGCTTGAAACCCAATCGGGCGCTCTGCTGGCCGGCACCCTGAGGGACGGCCTTTATCTGCTGTTTGCCGGCGCTGAACCGATTCATTTTAGCCGCACCGACGGGTTGTCCCACGATTGGGTGCGCGCCCTGTGCCAGGATTTGGAAGGTAATCTCTGGATCGGAACCGGAGCCGGTTTCGACAGCCTGCGGCCTAAAAAGGTCCAAATGCTGAATGCCCCTGACGGCTGGCGCGGGTGCGCGGTGCTTTCCTTTGCAGTTGAAGACGACGGCTCGGCCTGGATCGGAACCGAAGGGGCCGGTTTGTATCATTATGGCCAAGGCCAATGGACCACATGGACTGAGAGTTGCGGGTTATCGAATCTTTTTGTTTGGTCTGTCCTCGAGACAAAACAACGGCAATTGCTGGTGGGGACATTCGGTGGCGGATTGCTTGTCAAAGAGGGCGAGCGCCTTGTTTCCGAAGGCGACTTGGCCAGGATCAGTGCGCCCGTCGTCGCTTTGTATGAAGGCCGGCAGGGAGAAATCTGGATTGGAACGACCACGGGGCTGTACCGGTACCAGAACGGTAAAATCACCTGGTCGGCCAGCAAAGACAAACTCGTCCTGCCCGATGTTCGGGCGATTGCCCAATCGGCTGATGGAACTCTCTGGTTCGGCATGTCGGGCGGCGGCCTTGGCTCATTCAAGGACGGCGTGTTAAAGCAGATTCGCAAAAAGGACGGACTGAGCGGGGATTTCGTCGTTTCGTTGTGTCCCGAGGAAGATGGGACCCTTTGGGTGGGAACCTCAGATAACGGGATCACTCGCCTGAAGAATGGGAGATTTGATATCATCAGCACCAGCCAGGGCCTGCCCACCCCCATCGTCACTCACCTGGTCGATGACGGCGAAGGCAACCTCTGGATTGGGTCGCATGCCGGGATTTTGCGGGCGAGCAAGGCTGAGTTGAATCGGTGCGCCGATGGCGCGAGCAGCTTGGTCAACTTCCTCGGTTATGGAAAATCCCAGGGACTGGCCTCACCCATTTGCTCGGGCGGCTTTCAACCCGGGGCTGCCAAAGCCGCCGATGGGCGATTATGGTTTCCGACGGCCAAAGGTCTTGCCGTGGTCGATCCAGCCGGAGTAACCACCAATACCGTGCCCCCTCCGGTCCACATTGAGGCCATTCAGGTCGATGGCCGTCCATTGGAGGAATGGGTGGCTGGGAAATCCGCGTCTGGGAATGGCAGGGCTTTCGGTGGGTCTCGCCAATCTCCCCTGTTCAGGGGCCAGCAGGCAGTCGGTCTTCTGGGCCCGAGGCCGGGGGCGCTCCGGGAACAGGGCTCCTTGCGCATTGGTCCAGGCTCAAAAAGCTTCGAGTTCAAGTTCACCGGATTGAGCTTTGTTGCGCCCGATAAAGTGCGTTTCCGCTATCGCCTCGATGGTCTCGAAAGTGAGTGGACACTTCCCAACACGAAGCGTTCTGCTGAATACAGTTTCCTGCGCCCGGGCAAATACGTTTTTCGGGTGACTGCCTGCAATAATGACGGCATTTGGAACCCGGTCGGCGCGTCGGTTGCGTTCGAGGTGCTGCCTTACTTCTGGCAGACCTGGTGGTTCGAAGGGAGCGCGCTCGCTGCAGGTGCGGGGGTGGTGGGCGCGCTGGTTGTTTTGGCGACCCGCCGCCGGTTGCGCCGCCAATTCGAGCAACTGGAACGCCAGCGGGCCCTGGAGCGCGAGCGGGCCCGCATCGCGCGAGACATCCACGATGACCTGGGCGCCAGCCTGACGCGGATTACCCTGCTCAGCCAGTCTGTCCGGAGCGAAATTGAAAGCGGCCAACAGGCGGCCGATCTCGACCAAATTTACAGCACCGCCCGGGAACTGACCCGCGCGATGGACGAAATCGTGTGGGCGGTCAACCCCAAGCACGACACCTTGGACAGCCTGGTCACTTATCTGGGACGGTTCGCCCAGAATTTTCTCAGCACCGCGGGCCTGCGCTGCCGTCTGGAGGTCCCGCTGCTTTTGCCGCCCTGGGCGCTGACCTCCGAGGTGCGGCACAATGTCTTTCTGGCTTTCAAAGAGGCACTGAATAATGCCGTCAAGCACGCCAATGCCACCGAAGTCCGCGTTTCGCTCCAACTGGAACCCGAGGGATTCGTCCTGCTGCTGAGCGACAACGGACGCGGCTTTAATGGTGTGGCCACCCACTCCGTGCCGCTCCCTGGGGCGGGGCGGGTGGCCGCCGGCAACGGCCTTCTGAACATGCAAAAGCGCTTGGAAGAAATTGGCGGGCGTTGCGAATGGGACAGCGCCCTGGGGGAGGGGACGCGCGTCCGGCTCGTGGTTTGGCGTCATCAAAACTCACGACATCCCTTTTCCACGGTATGAAGTATAACAGGACCGTGGCTATCGCCGTTTCCATTGTCGAAGATGATGCCCAGGCGCGCAAAATCCTGGCGGGCTGGATTACGCGAGCAGCCGGTTTTCGCGTGGCGGGCGAATGGGGTGACGCCGAGGCCGCCTTGGGCCTGATGGCGGAAAAGAAACCCGACGTCGTCCTGATGGATATCAATCTGCCGGGCATGAGCGGCGTCGAGGCGGTGAAACGGCTTAAACCGCTCCTGCCCCAAACCCAATTCGTGATGTTAACGGTTTACGAGGATGCCGATCATATTTATGACGCCCTGGCCGCCGGCGCCACCGGCTACTTGCTCAAGCAAACTCCCCGGCAGGAATTGCTCGAAGCCATGGAAGAAGTGCACCGGGGCGGTTCGCCCATGACCAGCAATATCGCACGCAAAGTCGTCCAATCCTTTGGTCAGACGCAGGCCTCCTCTGCGGCAGGCGAGGGGCTTTCTCCCCGCGAACAGGAGGTGCTGGACCTGCTGGCGCGCGGCTATCTTTACAAGGAAATTGCCGAGCGCCTCAATATCAGCATTCCCACCGTCAATACCTACGTGCGCCGCATGTACGAAAAACTCCATGTCCGCTCGCGCGCCCAGGCTGTCGCCCGGTTCACCCGGATGGACCAGGATGAGCCGAGGTCTTCCAGCACCACTCATTGAGCAGGCTAAGGCCCGGCTTGCCAACGCGGGTGTGTTGTCCAACACCGAAGGAGTCTTTGATCATGTCGATAGCGCGCGCGGCGCCTTGCATGGCCATGAGCGAGAATTCTTCGCCGATGGCTGTGCTCTTGATTGGTATCGTAAGCCACCAGGCATCCGGGGCATGACCGAAGATGTCGCGGGCCAACGCCAGCAATACGCCAGGCTCGGCGGCATGGGCAATGATTTGGGAGGACGCAGCGGGCGCCAGCTTGCGAAGCTGCACCTCACGAGAGCCGTCGAGGGCAGCATCGACAAACACGACCACTTGCGCCTGGGCGATGGGGTCTGCCAGCTCGGGTGTGAGTAATCCACAAGAGAGGGTCTGCACGCCAGGAAGCGAAAGAGTCGCGATACGCTCGGCGACCTTGGGGCCGACGCCGTCATCGCCGCGCAAGGTGTTGCCGTAGCCTATGATGAGGAGGGGCCCTTTCGAGAACGAGAACGAGGAGGAGCAATCGGGCTTGAAGGACATGGGACTAAGCACCTCGTGTGATCTCGCGCACGACATGTCCGTCGGGAGCGATCAGGCGGATGTGCAGAGGCATTTGGCCAACAGCATGGGTCGAGCAGCTCAGGCAAGGGTCGTAGCAACGGATGCCATGCTCGATGCGGTTGAGGACCGGCTCGGGAATGGTTTCGCCGCGCACATAATGGCGGGCAATCTGGGCCACGGTGCGGTTCATGGCCAGGTTGTTCTGGCCGGTTGCCACGATGAGGTTGACCTTACGCAGAAGCCCTTCGCGATCGACGGTGTAATCATGGAAAAGGGTTCCCCGGGGCGCCTCGCTCACGCCAACACCACGAAGACTGTTGATGCCGGCGTCGGCGCGTAGTTCGTCACTGAGCACATCGGGATCTTCGAGACCGGCCTCGACATGCTCGATGGCGGCCAGGATTTCAATCAATCGCGCATAGTGATACAGGAACGAGGAGGTCACTGCTCCGCGCCCTAGTTTTTTGAATTTCTTCAACTCGGCATCGGCTTTAGGGGAGCCCATTTGGCGGGCAATATTCAACCGGGCCAGCGGCCCTACGCGGTACATCCCTTCGGGAAAGCCCAGCGGGGTGTAATAAGGCGATTTAAGGTAGGAATTGGGTTGGACGGCTTCCCCGATATATTCCTGGTATTTTTGCGGGTCGAGTTGGTCGGCGATGATGCTGCCGCTGCTGTCGGTGAAGCGGAGCTTGCCGCCGTGATGTTCCCAGGTCCCATCGGGGCCGACCAGGCCCATAAAGAGGGATGGGAAATTGCCGAAAATCTGCGCCTCGTGCTTATGCGAATCGAGGGTTTGTTTGAACAGGTCGAAGGCGATGTTGCTGGTGGCGTAGGCCTCGGGTAACCAGGCCCGAATCCGGGCGCGGCCTTCTTCGGAGAGGGGCGAGCGCACGCCGCCGGGGATTGCCCAGGCGGGATGGATTTTTTTGCCGCCCAGTATCTCGATGATCTCCTGGCCGAATTGGCGCAAGCGGATGCCCGAGCGCGCCAAATCGCCCCGCGCCGCGATGAGCCCGAACACATTGCGTTGGGCGGGCGCAGTATCCCAGCCCAGCAGGAAGTCGGGCGCGCTCAAGTGGAAAAAGCTCAAGGCGTGGCTTTGGATAATCTGGCCCAGGTTCATCAAGCGCCGGAGCTTGTCTGCCGCCGGCGGGATGTTGACTGCCATAATTGCGTCGCCGGCTTTGGCCGAGGCCAGCAGATGGCTCACCGGGCAAATGCCGCATATCCGAGGGGTAATGCCGGGCATTTCAAAGAAGGGGCGGCCTTCGCAGAATTTCTCGAACCCGCGGAATTCAACGACGTGGAACTCAGCGTCCGCCACATTGCCGGCGTCATCGAGAAAAATGCTGATTTTAGCATGTCCCTCGATGCGGGTGACTGGGTCTATAATGATTCGTTTAGACATTTTTGCGCTCTTTGCGTTCTTTTGCGGCTATTCATCGCTCTCGGATTTCGAATTGTCATCAGCCAAACTTTAATTGCGCGCCTTCGAGTTTTGGTTCCTGGCCGCTCAGCACCTGGGCTATCAGAGTTTTGATTCGCTCGGCTGGGGGCGGGCAGCCGGGCAGGAAATAATCCACGTGCACAACCTCGCGCACGGGCATCACCCGCTCGAGAAGGGCCGGAACAATCCCCGGTTCCCTGGGAACGCTGGGATTGGATTGCGCCCCTTCGACGTAGGCCCGCTGCAGGACGCTCTCGCCATTGCCCAGGCCGAGTTGATTGCGAATGGCCGGGACATTGCCCGTTACGGCGCAATCCCCAAAGGCCAGGAGGACCTTCGTGCGCTGGCGGACTTTGCGGATGATTTCGAGATTGTCTTCGTTGCAAACCGCCCCTTCGACCAGGCAGAGATCGACCTTTTCCGGATACTCTTTGACATCAATCAACGGGCTGAAAACAAGGTCGATCTTCCCAGCCAGCTCGATGAGGAATCCGTCCAGGTCCAGGAAAGACATGTGGCAACCGGAACAGCCGCCCAGCCAAACGGTGGCAACTCGCGGGCGCGGCGAAGGATTTTTCGATGGGTTGGCTTGCATGGCTATTCCGAAATCCATTGTTTCTTCTCGCGCGCGGTGACGATGAATTCCAATTTCGTGCGGTCGCGTTGCATTTCGGAGACGGTCACTCCTTTATAGAACAGGGCGCCGGTGGGGCAGCCCATAACGCATTTGCCGCACTTGGTGCATGTCTCCGAACTGCCCCAAGGCTGGCTCAGGTCGGTGATGATCCGCGCCGCAGCGCCGCGTCCGGAGACGTTTTTGGTGCCCGCCCCCTCGATGTGCCAGCAGACGCGCACGCAACGCCCGCAGAGGATGCAGCGGTTATGGTCCATTCCAAAGAGCGCGTGGGTGTTATCGACGTTCCATTTGGGGAAGCAGTAGTCGAAGCGGACGTGGTCCATGCCCTGGTTGTACGCGAGGGTCTGGAGTTCGCAATGGCCGTTGGCAACGCAGACTGAGCAGACGTGGTTGCGTTCGGCAAAGAGCAGTTCGAGGGTCATCCGGCGGTACTTGCGCAGCCGGTCGCTGTCGGTCTGGACATCCATGCCTTCAGCGACGCGCGTGGTGCAAGCCGGCAGGAGTTTGTTCACACCGGCCACTTGCACGAGGCACAGCCGGCAGGCCCCCACATCATAGACGCCATCGAGATGGCACAGGGTCGGTATCTGAATGCCGGCCTCGGTGGCCGCTTCGAGGATGGTGGCGTTCTCCTCGGCGCTGACCTGCTTGCCGTCAATGGTTAGAGTTTTTGCGGCCATGGCTAATTTTCAAGAAGGGCGAACATTTTTTATTGAGGAGTCCTGTGGAGTTTCTTTCCCATAGCCGTTTGGGCCGAACAAATCTTCCTGGAGCAGGTCCATATATTCCTGGCGGAAGTAGCGCAGGGTGCTCAGGACCGGGTTGGGCGCGGTTTGGCCCAGGCCGCAGAGGCTGGTGTTGCGGACCATGTCACAGAGTTCTTCGAGGCGCTGGAGGTCGCGCAGGGTGGCTTTGCGTTCGAGCAGTTTACAGAGCAGATGGTGCATCTGCACCGTCCCGGCGCGGCAGGGGATGCATTTGCCGCACGACTCGTCCATGCAGAATTCCATGAAGAAGCGGGCGACATCGACCATGCGGGTGGTTTGGTCCATCACGATCATGCCGCCTGAGCCCATGATCGAGCCGAGCTTGGTGAGCGAATCATAATCAACCGGGGTATCGAGCGCCTCGGCAGGGATGCATCCGCCCGAGGGGCCGCCCGTTTGCACGGCCTTGATTTTTCCACCTTCCGGAGCGCCCCCGCCCATCTCCTCAACGATCTTGCGCAGGGTGGTGCCCATGGGGACTTCGATCAGGCCGGTATTATTGATCTTGCCGGCAAGCGCGAAGACCTTGGTGCCTTTGCTCTTCTCGGTGCCAATGCCGGCAAACCAATCGGCCCCCTTGCGGATGATCGTCGGCACGTTGGCAAAGGTCTCGACATTATTGATGAGCGTCGGCGAGTCATATAGACCCCGCTCGGCGGGAAACGGGGGGCGTGGACGCGGCGTGCCGCGCTTGCCTTCCACAGAGGCCATCAGGGCAGTTTCCTCGCCGCAAACAAACGCCCCGGCGCCGATGCGCAGGTCGATATTGAAATGGAATGGGGATTCAAAGATGCCGCTGCCCAGCAGGCCGTATTGTTTGGCTTGTTTGATTGCGGTTTGGAGCCGCGCAATGGCCAGGGGATACTCGGCCCTCACATAAATGAAGCCCTGGTTGGCGCCCACGGCGTAAGCGCCGATGGCCATTCCTTCCAGGACACTGTGCGGGTCGCTCTCGAGAACACTCCGGTCCATGAAGGCCCCGGGGTCCCCTTCGTCCGCGTTGCAAATGACGAATTTCTGCTGGCTGGGCGTCTTGGCAACCGTGGCCCATTTCAGCCCGGTGGGATAGCCCGCTCCGCCGCGTCCACGCAAGCCGCTCTTGATCATGGACTCGACGACTTTTTTAGGGGTCATTTCGCGCAACACGTCGTGCAGGGCCTGGTAGCCCTCGGCGGCAATGTACGATTCGATGCGTTCCGGATCGATCAAGCCGGTGTTGGCCAGAACAATCGGCGCCTGCTCCCTGAAGAAGGGATGATTGGCGTCGCCTTTCTGTACCGATGTCGTGCCGCCCTTGAGGGTGGCCACCAGGGATGCGGCGTCCTCGGGTGTGACCTTCTGATAAAGAGGACCCGGGGCATTCGAGCTAACCTCGACTGTTGCCCCTTCCTCGGCGCTGTCCAATTGGACCAGCGGACCTTGGCAGCAGAGTTTCATGCATCCAACGCCGCGGACCTCCACTTCTCCTTCCAGTCCTGCCTCTTTGACGGCCTTTTCCAAGGCTTCTTTGACGCCTTTGGAGTTCGAAGACATGCAGCCCGCCGCGATGCAGCAGCGCAGAGTGTGCTTTTTGCGCCCGGCGCGTTCTTTCTCCGCAATTTCGATGAGATCATCAAGAACCATGGGCGAGCCATCCTTTCACATGTTCCAGAGCCGAAGCCGGGTTCTGGCGGGGAGTCACATTGCCGTCATAGACGACCGCCGGGGCGATGCCGCAGGCGCCTATGCACCGGGCGGTCAGCAACGAGAGCGCATTATCCGGGGTCGTCTCTCCTGACTTGATATGGGCGGTTTCTTCGAGCGCGGCCAGGATTTTATCAGCGCCTCGGACGTAACAGGCGGTGCCCATGCACACGACGCACGTATGCCGGCCTTTGGGCTTGAGTGTGAAGAAATGATAAAAGGTCGCCACGCCATAGACCCGGCTGGCGGGGAGCCGGAGCTTGTAGGCGATGAAGAGCAACAGGTCGTCTTCGAGGTAACCAAAGAGTTCCTGGGCCTTGTGCAGCACCTCGATCAGGGCGTCCTGCTTGAACTGGTGCTTCTTCATGTGGGCTTCCAGGATTTTGAAGCGTTTGTCACCGCTGGCATGCTCCAGAATCTTCGGCAGCCGGTTGGGCTTTTTGCTTTCGAGCGTCAGCATCATATTCTTCCTCGGGCCTCGATCGGGCCGGCACCGTTGTCATCGTTTCCAAACCTGCTCCCAGTCCCATCCCACCTTAACCGCCAGGCAACCGGTTGACTGCGCCGGAATTGGCATTTGATAAACTTTTTTTGCCAACAAGATTTATCAGAGTTGATATTTACGAAGGTAAGACACAATAAGTCTTCATCGCCTTTGGACTGTGGAAAACGCGGCCTGACTTTAGGGGGGTGGTATAAGGACCGTTCGTTTTGATGGCTGGTGGTCGCCGCGGACCTTCGGAGGGCGGAGGTGTCGCCCTAGAATCCCGAGGGGATTGCGCCCTCCAGCCCAGGGTCGCGACCCCGCCCTTTCAACACGAGCTTATTCATTTTGGCGCGGGCTGAGCTTTTTCCCGGCGCAGCGTTTGCGTTGAGAGGATTAGACAGGGCGGGGGAGCTACCCTGGGAAAATTGCCGCGGAGCCGAGCCAACCTCGAAGAGGTTGCGCCCGTTCGACGCTTCCATTAATCCCACGCGTACCGCTCGTTCCACTGTATGCCGTGCTCGCGAAGCAAAGCCCGAAGTTTATCCTGAAAGCTCGCGCAGGAAAGGTCGGCGTTCTTTGGTTGAAAAAACAGATGGATGTAAACCTGCAGAGAGGGATTGTGGCACAGGTTTAGTTGGATTCTAAGGGCCCCGCGTCCAGTGCAGCGAATCGTTAGAGGATGAGATCATTGGAGAAGTTTCCTCGTCTCCGTTTGGCGCGCTGCTTCCGAAACAGGCTTGTGAACCAAATCGACCAGCAACCCAGTGCTTTCTCGGAATGGCGGCCTGTGATGATGGATCAGAAACAGACCAGCTCCATCCATTTCAATCTCACCGAGAACGATGGTTTAGTCGCCGCGATTCAAGGTGTGATTAATGGCCCCCGGGGCTGAGCTCGGCGCTGACGCTGGCGCGCCCTCCTTTGCCACTCCGTGGGGCCGGCAGTGTGCTCCGAAAACCGCTTGGCGACTGGTTTTAGTCGCGCCTGCTCAGCGTCACGAGTACTCCGATGAGCACACCCGTGCCGAAAGCAATGCCAAGGGCCTGATATGGATGCTCGCGGATGGTTTTGTCGGTTGCTTTGGCGGCGGCGGCCGTTTGGTCTTGAAGGCGCTCGCAAACCTCTTTGGCTTTCTCGATTGCGTTTTCGAGCTTAACCCTCATTTCGCCTTTTTCAATATCCACACGATTTGGTGCTTCCATAGATTTTATTTTGTTACGTTACTTTCGCTCACGTTAGGCATTTTTGCAAGTATGTGCGCCCAATGGTTTATCGATTTGTGTTTGCGGCGCATTCGCTGAAAGGGAAAGCGGTGCAGCAATTGCGCGAAGTGGCCTTCATGCCCGCTAATCACAAGTTGTGACGAGTCATTCCATTTCAAGTCGAATTGTTTCATGCGCAGCTACTTATATTTAAACTTCAGGAAATGGCACGAGCCATGCCTAATGCTCCCGTGAAGCGGTTGCTTTGTTTGAAGCAATCCTAAAATAAAAAACAGAATAAACCAGAATTATGAGCGAAACGAATAGCCAAACCCCTCCTGCAACGTCAACCCCTTGCACGTGCAACTGCGCGCCAGTTCAAGCTGCCCCTCCTGCCCCCAATCAGGCTCAATGTCAGCCCGCTGCCGCCGCTGCGCCTTCACCATCTAAACCCGCCAAGCGGAATCCGCGCAGGCGCTAATCATAACCAAAACCAACGAAGGGATGAGGTCACCCTAATAGAACGTACTGGCGCTGCCTGGGAGAAGGGGCAGCGCCAGTTTTTGGTTTGCACAAGAGGAGTCGAATGAGTGCAGATTTTGCGCGAATGCCCTATGCCTTCGAGTTACACCTGAAGAACTCGTGAGTGCTGGAATTTTTCTTGTGCCTAAAATCCAACAGGTTACAATTACCAGCGATTCTTTGGTATGGAATTAGCCCTATTTTCTCATATGAACGACGTGCTGCAGAACCTCCTGAAACTCCAGGCCCTGGAGTTTGACCAAACCCACGATAAAAAAGCCCAATCTCAAATCACCGAGCTGCGCGCGCTGATCCCGCAGCCCATCCTGGGCCATTACGAACGCCTCGCCGTGCGCGGCAAGAAAGGAGTGGCCGTGGTCCGCAACCAGGTTTGCACCGGATGCCACATGCGCCTGCCTATCGGCACCATCAACACACTTATGCAAGGCGCCGACATCCAGCTTTGCGATACTTGCGGACGCTATCTCTATCTGCCAGACCCCGCCGAGAGCCAGTTTGTTGAGAACATTGCCGCGACGAAGCCCGCCCCGAAGGCCGCACCCAAGCCACGAAAACGCAAAGCGCTTGCTCCAGTTGTCTAAGCTGAACGTTGGCAGAGGAACTCCCGGCGCCGGATGGCGCAACTCGAAGTAACGGTTCTCCCGCATGCTCTCCGCTACGCTCAATTCTTTGGCCTCGAGTACACTCGAGGATTTTACCCGGCCCGGGCTGATCATACCGCAGTTGCGCCAACGCGACACGGCCGGGGTCATCAGCGAACTTAGCCAGGCCCTCCAGCAGCAAGGCTGTGTGCCTGACCTGCTGCCGTTCTATCACGCGGCCCTGAACCAGGAGCTGCTGGCCAGCTCTGCCCTCGCGTGCGGGATGGCTTTTCCCCATGCGCGTTTGGGCGGAGTTAAGCAGTTGCAATTCGCCCTGGGCCGCACGTCGCAACCGATGGCTTGGGGCGCCAAAGGCCCGTGGGGAGTGCAACTGATCTTCCTATTGGCCGTTCCGGCAACTGATGCAGCCTGTTACCTGCACCTGTTGGCCAGCCTGGCGCGGCTGGGCCAGCAGCCCAAGTGGCTGGCCGAATTGCGCGCAGCCCCTGACATCGCAGGCATTCGCGCCGTGCTTCAGAAGATTAAAGTGCGCCCTGCCGAGCCCAATTGCCGGCGGCCTGAATCCGAACGCTAAACCATCTCTCCTAAACAACCGCTCCAACGACCTCCCTCGATGGACCTTTTGTCTCCCGCGTTTCTCTTGAGAATTGCTTTGGGCGCTTACGCCGCCGGAGTGGCGGGCAGTCTGCTGGGCTTGCGCCGGCCAAGCCTGGCCAACATGCTGGGATTCGGCTGTGCGACCCTGGCCGGTGTTGCCGGAATCGGGGCAGCAGTCCTGGTCTTGACCGCCGGAGCCGGAACGCAGACAGCCGCATTTGAGCTGTGGCCATCCCTCATTCCTTATGTGCGGTTGACGGTCAACCTCGACGCTCTGTCGGCTTTTTTCCTGCTTATCGTCTCGTTGTTGGCCGTGGGGCTGTCGCTTTACTCGTTAGGGTACGTGCGCGGCTTTTACGGGAGAAAGAACGTGGGTGTGCTTGGGGCTTTTTACAACTCCCTGTTAATGGCCGTGACATTGGTGTTCATTGCCTCCAATGCCTTCTTTTTTCTCATTGCCTGGGAAATCATGGCATTGTGTGCCTATTGCCTGGTGAGTTTCGAGCATGAAAAGGCCGAAGCGCGAAACGCCGGAGTGCTCTACTTCATCATGTCGCACATTGGGACCGGCTGCCTGATTCTAGGTTTCCTGCTCCTGTTCCAATTCTCGGGCGATTACTCTTTCGAAGGGTTCCGGGCGTGGGGTGCCAAGCTGCCGCCTGGGCAGCGCAATGCGGCGTTTCTTCTGTTCCTGGCCGGCTTTGGGGTCAAGGCTGGCATCGTTCCGCTGCACATCTGGTTGCCGGAAGCGCACCCGGTTGCCCCGAGCAATGTCTCGGCCTTGCTGTCGGGCGTGATGATCAAAACCGGCATCTACGGCCTGACGCGTGTGCTGTTCGATTTCCTGGGCACTCCGCCTAATTGGTGGGGGGTCACCGTGCTGTCTATCGGGACCATCTCCGCCGTCCTGGGCGTGTTATACGCGCTGATGGAGCACGACCTCAAACGGCTGCTGGCCTATCACAGCATCGAAAATATCGGCATCATCCTGATGGGGCTGGGAGCGGCGTTGATGTTTTTGCATACCGGCCATCCGGTGTTGGCGACCCTGGCCTTGATCGCCGGGATGTATCACACGATCAACCACGCCATGTTCAAGGGCCTGTTGTTCCTTGGCGCCGGGGCGGTCCTTCATTCGACGCACACCCGGAACATGGAAGAGATGGGCGGTTTGATTAAGCGGATGCCCACAACCGCTCTTTTTTTCCTGATAGGGGCTGTGGCTATTTCGGCATTGCCGCCGCTCAATGGTTTTGTGAGCGAATGGCTCACTTATCAAGCGCTGCTGCAGGGTTTCGGCACGACTGAAAGCCTGGTGCGGCTGATGTTCCCGCTGGGGGGCGCCATGCTGGCCCTGACTGGCGCGCTGGCGGCGGCCTGTTTTGTGAAAGCTTTTGGCATCACCTTTCTGGCCCAACCTCGCGGCCATGAAGCCCGCGAGGCCCATGAGGCCTCTCCAACCATGCTGGCCGGCATGGGATTTCTTACAGCCGTCTGTATCTTTCTGGGGCTTTTCCCAACTCTCTTTCTGCGACTCCTGGACCCGTTGACCGCGCAACTGACTGGAGAACGGCTCGGCGCCACTTTGAGCCTGTCCCACGGGCTTGTCCTGGGAAATACTCAGCCGCTGGGAGGCTCCGTATCCACATTGGGGATGTTGCTGATGGGGATTTGTCTGCTGCCGATTCCGCTGGTTCTATGGTTGTTCTTTGGCCGGCGCGCCCTGGTGCGTATTGGACCGACCTGGGACTGCGGATCGAGAGGACTCACCCCGCAAATGGAATACACGGCAACCGGCTTTTCGAAACCGATACGGATGATCTTTAAAGCCCTGTTCCGCCCGAAACGCGAGGTCCAGCGCGAATACGATTACTCGCCTTATTTTGCCAAGACGATCCGGTTTCAGAGCCATATCGAGGAGGCCTTTGTAACGCGCATTTACCGGCCGCTGAATCGGGGCATTCTGCGGCTGTCTCGCCGCATGCGGGCCCTGCAAGCGGGCAGCATCCAGGCCTACTTGATCTATATCTTCATCACCTTGCTGCTGCTCCTGATGTTTACGTTATGAACGCGTTCCTGGGCATTGTTTTGCAGACAGCGCTGCTCCTGGGCCTGGCGCCACTGGTCAGCGGCTGCATCAAAAACTGGAAAGCCAAGCTGCAGAACCGGCGCGGACCGCGTTTGTGGCAGCCATACCTCGATCTTGCCAAGTTCCTTCGCAAACAGATGGTCATCTCCGAACATGCTTCGTGGATTTTCCGCGCGACGCCTTTCGTCCTTTTCATCTCGACGCTCCTGGCCGGGCTGATGGTGCCGCTCATCAGCATTCAGGCGCCCTTGAGCTTGTTTGGAGGGGTGCTGGCTTTCGTGGGCCTGCTGGCGTTGGGCAGGTTCTTCCTGGCACTTTCAGGGCTTGACGCAGCCAGCGCTTTTGGCGGCATGGGCAGCAGCCGTGAGATGACCATCTCCGCGATTGCCGAGCCGGCTTTGATGCTGGCGGTCTTTACAGTCGCCATCAAGGCGGGTTCGACCAATTTGAGCCAAATGCTCCTGGCGGCCACCGGCCCGACGGCGACTCTGCTCAACCCGGCGCGGGTGCTGGCCTTTGCTGCCCTGTTCATTGTGTTGCTGGCCGAGACGGGCCGTCTTCCTGTGGATAACCCGGCCACCCACCTCGAACTGACCATGATTCATGAGGCGATGATTCTGGAATATTCGGGCCGCTATTTGGCCCTCATCGAGTGGAGCGCTGCGCTCAAACAGCTCATCCTGATGGCGTTGCTGGTGAATATCTTTTTTCCCCTCGGCATCGCTTCGGATACCAACGCCTTTGCTCTGGGCAGTTCGTTGCTTTGGTTCCTGCTTAAGCTGCTCGGGATGGCCGGAGCCGTGGTGCTCGTGGAAACGACAAACGCAAAGCTGCGCCTGTTCCGTGTGCCCGACTTGGTGAGCGCGGCCTTCATCCTGGCCACGCTGGCCCTGCTCTCCACATTTTTGTTTCCTTACTAATGAACTCGACTCCACCCGATTTAGCCTCCCAATGGATCACGTTGCTGGCAGCGGGCATGCTGGTCATCCAGTTGCTGATGGTGGTGCAACGCATGCTGCTGACAAATATTCGGCTGTTTGCCCTGCAATCACTGTTGCTGACGGCCATTGCTGCCCTAGTTGCCTTTTTCCATCACGCAACCCACGTGTACTGGGTAGCCGGGCTCACGCTGGGCGGCAAAGTGTTCTTCCTGCCCTGGCTGCTCAACCGCCTGGTCCGGCGCATCCAGATTCACCAGGAAATTGAGCCCCTGCTCAACTACACCGCTTCGATGCTATTGTGCGGCGCCTTCACGTTATTGGGTTACATCGTCGCGCGCCCGTTCACCTCTCTGGAGCGGTTGGGCAACAATACGCTGGCTATCGCCATCACGCTCTTGCTGACCGGGTTTTTCCTCATGTTTAACCGCCGCAAGGCCATTACTCAGGTCCTGGCGCTATTGACGGTTGAAAATGGCGTGATGCTGGCGGCAATAGCCTTGAGCACCTACGGCATGCCGTTGGTGGTCGAGTTGGGCATCTTTTTTGACGTGATGGTAGCGGTGATGGTCCTGGGGATTCTCGTCTATCGGATTCGTGAGACCTTCGCCTCGATGGACGTCAGCAAGCTGAGCCAATTGCGCGGATGATGCTTTTAATCCCCATCCTGGCGTTTCCGGCAGCAGCGGTCCTGCTTTGCCTCCTGACCTCCTCGAGGCGGCTCATGGAGTGGATCGACATCGGGGCCTTTGCTGGTACGGTCGCTTTCGGGTTCCTGTTGCTGCGGGAGGTCCTGGCGCGCCAGGTAGTCACCGAATGCCAGGAATTTTTCCGGGCCGATGCCTTGAGCGCCTGGATGGTGTTGATGATCTCAGTCGTTTCTCTCGCAACGGCGCTGTATGCGGGCCGCTATTTCAGGGCCGATCTTGCCTCGGGCGTCGTGTCCGGCGCGCAGGTGAAGGAATTCTTCGTATTAACCCCGTTATTTGCGGCAGGAATGTTTCTGGTGGTTTTGGTAAACAACCTCGGGGTGATGTGGTTTGCGTTGGAGGCCACGGCCCTTTCTTCGGTGCTGCTGGTAGCGCTGTATAACCGCAAGACCTCTCTGGAAGCGGCTTGGAAATACGTCATGCTGGGCAGCCTGGGGCTAGCCCTGGCCCTGATGGGAACCGTCTTCACCTACGCTGCCGCTATCGATCAAGAGTCTGAGTCGTTGCCCAGCTTCAATTGGGCGCACCTGATGTCCGTGGCCGGCCAACTCAATCCGCGCATGATCAAGCTGGCGTTTGTTTTCGTGCTCATCGGCTACGGCGCCAAAGCCGGTTTGGCCCCCATGCACACCTGGCTGCCCGATGCACATAGCGAGGCCCCCTCGCCCACCAGCGCCATGCTCTCAGGCGTTTCGCTCAAGGTTGCCCTGTATGCCCTCCTGCGTTTTCATATCCTGACCACTGCCTGCCTCCAATCCCCATTCAGCCGCACGTTGTTGTTGGTGTTTGGCCTGGGCTCGATGTGCCTGGCGGCGCCTTTTATCCTGGTGCAGACCAACCTCAAACGTCTGCTGGCTTACTCGAGCCTCGAACACGTCGGTTTAATCTGCGCCGGCATTGGCCTGAATTCACCCCTGACCATCTTTGGTGCACTGCTGCACATGGGTTACCACGCCCTGACTAAGCCCGTTCTGTTCTTTGCTGCCGGCAACATCCACCAGGCCTGCCACACCCTGCAAATCCGCCTGATTGGCGGCGGGCTGACCAGGCTCCTGCCTGTCACCGTCCTTTGCATGGGCCTCGCCGGCTTTGCTGCCATGGGCTTGCCGCCGTTCGGTTTATTCTTCAGCGAGATGACGGTGTTGAATGGAGGCTTTGTGGCGGGTCAGACGGCGGTGAGCGTTCTGGTGCTTCTGGCGATACTGGCCTCGTTTTGCGGAATTCTTTTTCAATTGACGCGTGTCGTTCTGGGTGCGCCCAGAATTGCTCATGTCAGTCAGTTAGCGCCGCTGGCCGGTGTGCCTGCCATGGGTCTGTTGCTGGCCACCTTGGTCGTCTTCAGCCTCTGGCTCCCTGCGCCACTGCTGGAGGTCATCCGCCGCGCAGCCGGAATCATCGGAGGGATTAAATGAGAACGTGTTTTGGAAATGTCCATAGGCCAACCTCAACTGATTTACGTGTTGATCAGAGCCTCCTCACGCCGTCTCCTGCATTTTCAAAACAGGCTCCGCATCATTTATCGAGGAGGACCAGATGCTTCTGATTCTCCTCCTAACGATCCCGCTGCTGGCGGGTGTGTTATGCCTGGTGGTGGAATCGCCCCGGTGGTGGGAGCGGCTGAATCTGGCAGCTTTCGTCCTTGCGGCCATCTTGTCGGGAGTCCTTGCCTTCGAATTGTTGGAACAGCAGAAGGTGACGGCCCTGGAGGGATTCCTTCAGGCCGATCCGTTGAGTGGATTGGTGGTTGGTTTGACGGCCTTCGTCGCGTTGGTGTGCGGGATTTACGCCGTGGGCTATTTTCGCCGGGACCTGCTCGAGGGCCGGATCACGATCAAACAATTGCGGCATTATTACGTTCTGACGCCGCTGTTTGTGGGCGCCATGTTGCTGGTGCCGATGGCCGATAACCTCGGGGTCATGTGGGTCGCTGTCGAGACCACCACCTTGGCTTCCGTGTTGCTGGTGACCTTTTATAACCAGAAAACCTCTTTCGAGGCGGGCTGGAAATACATCATGATTGGCAGCGTGGGGATTTCGATGGCCTTATTCGGCACTGTGATTACCTATTCATCGGCTGTGGGTGTATTGGGAGAACACGCGCGCCAGGGTATGAACTGGTCGGTCCTGGTGGGTATTGCCGGGCAGTTAAATCCCACGGCGATGAGATTGGCCTTCGTGATGGTGGTGCTGGGTTATGGCACCAAAGCGGGCCTGGCGCCCATGCATACCTGGAAACCCGATGCCTATGCTGAGGCCCCGGTCCCCGCAGCAACGCTGCTCGGCGCCGCTTTCATCAATTCCGCCATTTACTGCATTATGCGCTTTGATGTTTTGGCCGAAAAATGTCTTGGGCACGAATTCCCCAGCCAGATGCTTATCGGTTTTGGGATTTTCTCCATCTTGCTAGCCGCGCCGTTTGTGCTCGTGCAAAGGAATTTCCGCCGGTTGCTGGCTTATTCAAGCATTGACCACGCTGGCATCATGGTTGCCGCGCTGGGATTTGGCGGAAAACTCGGCGCGCTGGGCGCCGTGCTGCACATGCTGTTTCATGGGGTGACCAAACCCCTGCTCTTTTTTTCCGCAGGCAATGTCGAGCAGGAGTTCGGCTCGCCTTACTTCCGCAAGGTGCGTGGCGTCATCCACACGCTGCCGTGGACCGGGGCTTTTTTCCTGCTGGCTGCGTTTGCGGTGACCGGCCTGCCCCCATTCAGTATTTTTCAGAGCGAGTTCACCGCCTTAAGCGCCGCCCTGGCGGCCCAGAACATTTGGGCTGCCGCTCTGTTCATTCTCGGTGTGGTGACGATCTTTGTCGGATTCCTGCTGCACATGGCCAACATGAATCTCGGCTCGGCTGCCGAACCCCTCGAGCGCCGCAGCGAGTGTCCCTGGAAGTTGGGCGCGATGCTCGTGGTAGCGCTGGTTGTCATTATGTTTGGGGTCTGGTTGCCTGGACCGCTCTTCTCCATTGTCCAGCAATCCGCCCGGATTATCGGAGGTGTTCCATGACTATTCTGCCCGGCTTACAACCCGTTCTCAACGATCTGAAGGAACGCTTCGGCGCCCGCATTCATGCCGTCCAAGCCCCAAGGCCCGATGAGGTTTATTTCCAGGCTGACATCGAGCTGGTGCCCGGCTTTTGCGCGCAGGTCTATAAAAAGTGGAATGGCCGCCTGGTCAGTTTGTTTGCTGATGACGCCCGCGCCGAGACAGGTTCCTTTCACATATACTACGTCTTTGCCCTGGATGCAGCCCATGGCTTTCTGATCCTGCGCGTGCCGGTTGCTCCTGGCCACGGCCAGTTTACTTCTTTGGCCAATGCATTGCCCGCCGTTAATTGGCAGGAGCGCGAAATCCAGGACCTGTTTGGCCTCAAACTCGAAGGACACCCCAACCCCCGGCGTTGCGCCCTGCACGATGATTGGCCCGAGGTCTTCCCGTTGCGCAAGGACTTCGACCTCTGGACAACACTGCCTCCGTTCACTGGCGAGCGTCATAAATTCCGGCAAGTCGAGGGCGAAGGGGTTTTTCAGGTTCCTGTCGGCCCTGTCCACGCGGGGATTATTGAACCCGGCCATTTCCTGTTCAGCGTTGCGGGCGAGCCGGTCCTTTACCTGCAAATCCGGCTTTTCTATACCCACAAAGGAACAGAGAAGTTGTTCGAGCAAATGTCAATAGCCCACGGCGTGCGCCTGGCTGAAAGCATTTCGGGCGATTCGAGCTTTGCCCATGCGACAGCCTTTTGCCATGCCATCGAGCGTGTTGCCGGCGTTGAGCCGCCGCCTCGCGCCAGGGCCTTGCGCACCATTTGCCTCGAACTCGAGCGGGTCTATAATCACATTGCGGACATCGGGGCCATCGCGACCGATGTCGCCTTCGCGGTCGCCAATGCCCATGCAATGCGGCTCAAGGAAAGTGTTCTGAGGCTTAACGAGCAATTAACCGGCAACCGGCTCTTGCGCGGAATGGCTTGCCTCGGGGGAGTTCGCTTTAATTGGGCTGAAGAACAACTGGGCGCTATTCGCCAATGGCTGCGGACATTGCGGCCGCAATTTGAGTCGCTGGTCTTGCTGGTCCGCGAATCCTCGTCCACACGGGACCGCCTGGAAACGACAGGCATCTTGAAACCGGCAACCGCGAGTGACCTGGGGGTTGTCGGCATCGCCGGACGTGCTTCCGGTTTCACTCACGATTTGCGCCGCGATTTTCCCCATGCGGCCTATGACCAGGCACAATTCAATATTCCGGTTTACCAGCAAGGCGACGTGTTGCGGCGAATGCAAGTGCGCATCGATGAAGTGCGTGAGGCCCTTTCGATTATCCAACAGGTGCTGGATAAATTGCCCGGCGGTCCGCTGGTGACCCCAATATTGCAAGTGCCTCCCAACGCGACGGGACTGGGCTTTGTCGAGGGCTGGCGTGGAGAGATTTTCCATTGGGTCCGCACCGCCCCCGGGAACCGGCTGGCGCGCTGCAAAGTGAAGGACCCGTCCTTGCAGAATTGGCCGGCGCTGAGCGAGGCCATCCTGGGAAACATCATTCCGGATTTCCCGGTGGTAAATAAGAGTTTTAACCTTTCTTATTCGGGCACCGATCGTTGAGTTATGTTTGAGATATTGCGCAAGAGTTTGGCCACAGGCATCGTGACGACCGCTTACCCGCGTTCAGCCCCGGAACTGTCCAGCCAGGCCCGTGGCCGCCCGGAAATCGATTTTGCCAATTGGCACGATGCGCGCCCGGCGGTTGCGGCTTGCCCAACGAGCGCATTGAGCTACACCGAGCGGAATGGGGCACGGACTGTCAACCTCGACCTGAGCAATTGCACTTTCTGCGGCCTTTGCGCAGAGGCCGACAGCGCGATTCGCATGACGAACATTTGCGAGCTGGCTTCGCTCAGCAGGCGTGCTTTGATAACCAGCGTGATCTACGAACTCAACCCCGATGGCACTCAAGGAAAGGTCCAGGAACAATGCAATCCATCGCAATTCCCGGAAGCTCCTGCCAATGACAATCCGGCAAGCTCCTCGCCTTGGGATTTGCAAAGGCCCGCCCGGAGTTCATTCGAACAGCTTGGCGCCGAGGTGCAGGCCCGGATTCAAAAGGTGCTGGGACGCTCGCTGCACATCCGGGAAGTCGATGCCGGCTCATGCAACGGATGCGAGGTGGAAATAGCCGGCCTGAACAGCCCGGTGTATGACATCGAGCGGTTCGGCATCCATTTTGTCGCCTCGCCTCGTCATGCGGACATGCTGTTGGTCACCGGACCCGTCTCGCGCAATATGGAATTGGCATTGCGCAAGACCTACGACGCAATACCCGAGCCGCGCCTGGTCGTGGCGGTCGGCGCCTGTGGGTGTGGGGGCGGTATTTTCGGCAGGAATTACGCCACCTTAGGCGGGGTGGACAAGGTGCTTCCAGTCGATGTTTATATCCCCGGCTGTCCACCGAACCCCTTTGCGCTGTTGCAGGGAATCCTGATGGCTATAGGCAAATTCCCTCATCGGGCCTGAGCGGCTCCGCCGGTTGGCTCTGCTGCTTTTGTTTGTCGGGGTTCGATTAGATTCACAATCTCGCGGGCGGCGCGCCGGCTTGCGCCCGGCTCACCCAGCGACTTGATAATCTCAGCGAGCTTGCTTTTGATCTGCCCACGACGCTTGGAGTCAAAAAGCAAGTCCAAGGCCGCCTGCGCAATATTCTGGGGCGTTGCAGCGTCCTGAATGAATTCAGGGAAGACCTCTGTATCGGCGAGCAGGTTCGGCATCGCAAGGTGCTTCACATTGACGAGGCGTTTGCCGATCTGAAAGGTGGTCCACGACGTAATGTACAGCGCAACGGTGGGAACCCCGAAATAGGCGCACTCCAGGGTCACGGTGCCCGTCGAAGCGACGGCAACTTGTGCTTCGCACAATGCCTCAGGGAGGCCGCCGGCCTGGACCTCCAGATTGGCCGGCAGCCCAAACGTCTTGGCTTGTTTCACCAGCGCCTCATTCGGGAGCACCATGCGCGCCCTCAAGGCGGGAATACTGGCTCGCATCAAGGCCAGGCTCTGGACGAGCACGGGCAAATGCCGCTCGAGCTCGGACCCTCGGCTCCCCGGAAGGAGCAAAACCAGGGGCTCGGCGGCGGGTTCGGAGTTCTCCCGGTCACCGCCAGGACAAGGAGGGTGCCTGTAACGGTCCAATATCGGGTGGCCGACAAAGCGCACGGGCAATTGCGGCACGCGCCGGGCGTACCAGGCCGGCTCGAAAGGAAAAATGCTCAGGACCAGGTCGTAATCGCGGGCCATGCTATAAACCCGTCCTTCGCGCGAAGCCCACACCTGAGGAGAAACGTATTGGATGATCTTGGGGTTCCAGTCGTGGAACCAGTCACGGCGCGCGCGTGTGAAACGTCTGATTGCCTGAGCGAATCGGCGATTAAACCCTGAGAAGTCGATGCAAATAATTGCGTCCGGCTCCCGTTCAAGAGCCAGCCGGTAAAGGCGCTGAAAGAGCCGCCGGAACTTGAAATAATTCTTGATGACATCGGAGAGGCCGATGACCGAATGGGCAGTAAGGTCAAAAGCCAGGTCCACCCCCGCAGCCGCCATGAGCGGACCTCCGGCGCCAAAAAAACGAGGCGCAAGACTGGCATGCAGCGGTTGGTAATCCGGCGTCGGCAGGGCGCCGATGTCCGCCAGGATGTCGCCAATCTCTGGCACGAGCTCCGCCCCCAGCAGGTCGCCGCTGGTTTCCCCCGCGATGAGCATGAATGTTTTGGGATTCAAATCCGATTCGTCTCTGCTCGAAGATCAATTAAGGTCCTGCGCTCTTTAGGTCCACGACCTTGATCTCCTTGACAGCGTGGTCGGCCCAAAAGCAGATGGCATGGCGTCCTGTAATCAGCACCTGAACAGGTCGCCCGATTTGGTCCGGTTCGGAGTGTAATCTCCTGCCCGATAGGGGTCCTGACCCAGGCTTTCGAGTAACCGCGTAATGCTACGCTGCTCACGCCTGCTACATGACCGTAACGCGGCCACAACCTCCGCCGCGATGAAAACGCGGTAGTCGGTCATCCTTGCCCCTCAAGGGCCGCGAGTTGTTTCTTCCAATTCGCCAAACTTGCCAGTGCGCGGGGTCTTTGTCATCGATACGCCGGGCCATCTCCGCCCGCCATTCCGGGTCCTGCCGGAGACGAAGATGAAGCAGAAAGGCCGCCAATTCGTTTTGCTGTTCAGCAGGCAAACCCGCCACCACGCGCATCAATTCGGCCATGCTCATGTCCAAAGTTGGCATTCAGGCCGCATCTCTGCAATTCCTTTCTCGGCTTTCTTGCTTTCCTTTCCGCCTCTCGTCCGGGATTGCCGGGTCCGCCGTAAAGACGGCAACAAATGACTAATTCCGCTTTGGGCGGTTTTTGCCATTCAAATACTTCGGCGCCTTCGGTGTGGACAGCTAAAGGTTGTAACCCTTGTGCCGCGCACGTTCGAACGATTAGAACGCGGTGACCTGATTTGCAATCACTGCGAGCGCGCTCGATAAAAACGCACGGCGCAATTCGTCCAATAGGGATCGCTGAAATAGGAAGAGCCATTCGTGAGCGTGTTGGTTTGCGCAGGAATCCACACTGGCTCAGCCAGATTCGTGCAAGCCTCCACGACGACATGAACGTTGGTCGCCCACGAGATGACGAAGCCGAACCCATTGGCGCCCGCACCAAAGCTGGGATTCTTACTCAAGATCAAGGGATAAGGCAAAGTCCATGGTATCGCCGGAACCCCGGCAAAAACCGCGCCCCATCCTGTGGTTCCCGGCAGATAATACACCGCCTCGAACGCCCCGTCATAAATGTAGAACGCAGTCTCATCAACCGCGGGAGCATTGCCCTCGAAATAAACATTGGCCAGGCTGAAGCAGTTGGCGAAGGCCCGCCGTCCGATGCTGCTGACGCTGTCGCCAATGGTGACGGTCGTCAGGCTCTGGCAGTAATTGAACGCGTCGTCACGAATACTCGTGACGCCGCCGGGGATTGTCACGCTCGTCAAGCCGCTGCCCTCCAACGCGGCGTCACCGATGTTGACAACGCTATTGGGAATGTTGATGCTGTCGAGGTTGTAGCAGTCAAGGAATGCCCCGTCACCGATGTCCCTGATGCCGCTGGGAATCGTGACGTTGGTTAGACGGATGTTTCCGGAGAATGCGTAATCTCCGATGCGGGTCACGGTATTCGGGATCGTGTAATTCTCAGCTCTGCCATCCGGATAGGCAATCAGAGTAGTCTGACTCTTGTCGAACAGCACCCCATTCAGATCGCTATAGACAGAACTAGTCGAATCCACTGTTATCGCCTTAAGGCTCATGCAGTAAGAGAATGCCTCGTCACCGATGCGGGTCACGTTGTTGCCGATTGTGACGTTGGTCAGGCTACCACAGTCAAGGAATGCAGCGGCTCCGATGTTGGTGACGCTGTCGGGGATCGCGACGCTGGTCACGCTTGGGCAACCAGAAAACGCGTCGTTCCCAATGCTGGTGACGGTGTTGGGGATGGTATAACTCCCATCTTTGCCGCCCGGATATGTAACAAGAGTCGTTTGGCTTTTGTCCAACAGCACACCGTTGAGACTGCTATACATGGAATTGAGAGGATCTACTGTGATCGCCCCCAGGTTGTCGCAGTTCAGCAAGGCATCCGTCCCAATATTGGTGACACTGCCGGGAATTGTGATGCCGGCCAGGCTTCCGCAGTAGCGCAATGCGCCCGCTCCGATGTTGGCCACATGGCCGGGGATCGCGACGCTACCCAGGCTTATGCAGTAGAGGAATGCATCCGCTCCGATGTTGCCAAGACTGTCAGGCATCGTGATAGCCTGCAAACTGACGCAATGGGAGAACGCACCATCCCCAATGCTGGTCACGCTGTTGCCGATCGTGGCAGCCGTGAGCATATTGCAATAATAGAAGGCATATTGCCCAATGCTCCCAACGCTGTCGGGAATCGTGATACTGGTGAGGCTGTAAATGTATTGGAACGCGTAATCCCCGATGCCAGTTACTGGCATTCCATTGGTCGTTCCAGGAATCGTCACCGCTCCTCCGGGACCATTATATCCCGTGACCATTAACGCGTCATTATTCGTCGTGAAGCTGAATTGGCCTTCGGCCTCTGGGGGTGATAAGAAAGGCAGAAGTGCTAGAACCCATAACACACAGGGGGGTGGCCGGAGGGGTCTTTGGGACGATGCAATCGTGCGGTAGAGGAGGTTCGCTTTCATGGTCGAGCCAGTTCCGAGATATCTTCCATTTTAAACGGCCTTTGATGTCAGTCAAGCACAAATTGGTGTAAAATTGGTGAAAGGTGAAAAGCTGCTCAGTCGCCTGGGGTTTATCGACGCCACTACTTGTCGGGCAAGGATGCGCCCTTTATCTGCCTGGTAATGTCCAACGCCAGGTCCAACGCGCGTTTAGCGGATTCCCCGCTGACCTCGGGTGTCCGATGCGCGCGGATGCAGTCCACAAAATCACGCAATTCGAGTTTGAGCGGCTCGTCCTTGGCAATAGGGACCGGCTCACGCACAATGCGTTTGCCGCCGAATTCGCCGACGATGGCCGAATCCTTGGCGCGCAGAAGCTTTTTTATCATCGAACTTTCCACCTCATCAGCCCGCGCAATGCGATAGATATATCCCTCCTGCGCGCGGTAATCCAGCGAGATGTAACTGGTTAAAGGCCCCCCGCTGAAGACCCGAATCTTGCGCATCCTCTCCGGGCTGACGCGGCTGGCGGTTAAATTAGCGACACAGCCATTGGCAAACCGCAGACGCGCGTTGGCGATATCCTCCGTTGCGCTTAAGACCGGGATGCCCACCGCATCAACGCTGGTGACGGGCGACTTCACAAAAGCCAGCACCAGGTCCAGGTCATGAATCATCAAGTCCAAGACCACTCCAATATCGGTGCTGCGCGCCGGGTAGGGGGACAGGCGGTGTGCTTCGATAAACCGCGGTTCCAGCGCCACCGATTCCAGGTACTTGAACACCGGATTGAACCGTTCCACATGCCCCACCTGCAGGATACAACGATTGGCCTGGGCCATTTGCACCAATTGGGCCGCGCGTTGCGCATTGTCGGTCATCGGTTTCTCGACCAGAACGTGCTTTCCCTGCTCGATCAGGGTCCGGGCCAGCTCGAAATGGGTGTGGGTGGGAGTTACAATGCTGGCTGCATCCGTTGCAGCCACAGCTTCGGCCACCGAACCGAAAGCGCGGACTCGGTACTTTTCGGCCAACTTGCGCGCGATCTCCGGCGCCGGATCATACAGGCCGACAAAATCCACCAGGCCAGCCGCTGCCAAATCGGAATAAATGCGGACGTGCTCCTTTCCAAGCGACCCGGCGCCAAGCACGCAAACCTTAACTTGCACGGAGGTTCTTGTTGATGGTGTGGCGGTGGTCATAGGAATCGACTGGCCGCCCATTCTGCCGCGAGGACCGCCGAGTGACAATCTCCAACACGCTGGGGACTTGGTGTCGGTGTGCTCCCCTTTTTTGACAGAATTTTGTTGAGCGTTTCTTCACCGAGTTGACCGGATTTTTGCTTCATTTTTAAAAAATAGGCAGCATTACCTGGAATTCCCTGGAATTTGGCGTTGGCCTGGGGAGGTGGGTTGCGCGGGAGGTGGTGGTTTTCATATGTCTTCACCCTATATTCCGCGACAAAACGTGTCCTTTGACTGACAGAACTCTGAGTGGGGGTCCGGGCGGGGTTGTTCGGGCCGGTTGCCTCGAATCTCATATGAGTGAAAAAATTACTCAGATTTACTCAGATTTACTCAGATTTGGCCAGATGGACGGGTGTGAGCGGTAGTCCATTCCCACGATCCTCCCAGCGGGCCTCCTCTCCCCGGCTGTTAGACGATTACGTGAGTGCATTTTTGACCGGATAGAATCGGATGGGCTCGGATGACTTCGGATAGGCGCGGAGCGTAACGAGTCAAAAACGAGGTTAACGAATTAAGGTTTTTATTGCGCGAGAGGTGAGGCACGGGAAGCTCTTTGACATAATAGAGCCGCAATAATAGCCGCGTTCAATATAGCTTAATTCACCTTAGTTCACCCCAAGCCGGCTCTAAAATGGAAGTGAAATAGCTCTCGGCTCCTCTCGGCTGTTCTCGACCGCTCTCGGCTGCTCTCGTTTTTGGGGTGGGTGAGCGAGAGCAGCCGAGAGCAGACGGGACCTAACGCCGACGGTTCCGAGAGTGATCGAGAGTGATGTGGCCGGTAGCATTGAGCATTTTGGGTGGAAGAGTTTTGCGCGCGGGAATGGGAAAACAAAGTGTAACATGTAACATTAACGATAAACACGTGGGAATATTGGGATTTTTTGTTACACTTTGAAAGTGTAACACGGCTGGTTCAAAGCGTAGCGTGCCAGATTTCAGAATCGGGCCGGTGAGCGCAAAGAGGAAACCAAGATAGGTTTTCTGTTACGCTTTGAAAGTGTAACAGGGGATTCAAAGTGTGCCGCCTGAGCGCGTGCAGGTCCTCTACTCCTGGAAGCACAGCGGCTTCAACGTCCACGCCGGAGATCCGGTTCCGTGCGAGGACAAGTCCAAGCTGGAAGAACTGGCCCAGTACATCCTGCGCAACCCTTTTTCGGTCGAGAAGATGACACTGGAATCCCCCACCGACACCGTCATCTACCGCTCCCGGCTCAACGCCAAGATCAACCGCAACTTCGAGGTCTTCAGCGCCACCGACTTCCTGGCGGCCATTACGCAGCATAGCCGCTATGCCTGAAATCCCCCGCTCTGAACGTAAAACGCAGAACCGCGTAATCGCCCTTTTCACGGACAAGGGCCGGCCCGACTGCCTCGGCTATGATTACCACGGCGAGTGGAAGCGGTGCGGGCACTACCGTTGCATCGAGGTGGAATTGCTCCGGGCGAACCTGGCGAAGCGTGGCGATTCTGAAGCGCACCAAACGAATTTCATTCCCGTATTCATCAAGGCCATGAAAGCCGGATGGAAGTTCTGCGGGCGCTACCGCATGGAGGCGGCCACCACCAACGCCGCCGAGATTGCCATCCATAAACGCTGTGCCAGGCGCGACAAAATCCCCATCTCCATGGTTCTGTTTCTCGAAAAAGAGTCCCGGACGACCACCACTATTTAGACCCCGCCACCGCCTATGAAACACCCAGACGATCTCACCGAAGCAGAGCTGGACGCCCTCGACGCCAACAATCCAAAGATGACCAGGAAGTTCAGGGATGATCTCACCCGCGAAGCGTACAAAACAATTCGCGTGCCAAAAAGCAAATTCCTTTCAATTTCAATTTTCCCTGCGAGAGAAGAGCGCGTCAAGGGAGAAGACTGCTTTAAAAAGACAGGGGCGATGTGAGTACATCGCCCCCGGAGGGTTGCTTCTGAGAGTGGCGGCGGGATTAGATGCCGCCGTCGACGAACCAGCGATTAGTCGTCGGGTTGCGCTTCAAAGCGAGCTTGTGCTTCTTGACCATGCCGTCCTTGAGTTTGATCTCATAAGGAATGAAATAGGCGCCGTTCCACGCAGGACCGGATGACTGGCCCAGGCTGACGATCGTGATGCCGCCGAGGTACTGGTGGAATGAGTCGCTATTGGCGAAAGTGCAGAACTTCTCGGCTTCCGGCCAGTCCTCGCGTCCGCAGGCCTCAAAGAAAGCCCGGGCAGCCTGGTCGGCGGTCAGGGCGGTATACTGCACCTCATCGGGCACAGCCTTGAGGCCCTGATCCCATTTCACATTAGCCGGGAGTTGAAGCTCGAAAACGCTCGAGTCGATTGGCTGATTATAGTCGATGCGCGTGAGCTCGAACACCAGCGATTCCCCCGCAGGCGTGGGCAGATAGACTTTGACACCTTCGAGCCGCTCGGTTTCGTTGTCGAACACATACACGCGACGCGTATCCGCCGTCATGAAGAACTTGTTGTTGAGATAATCGCTGTCCGGCACATTGGCTTTGGCCTGGACGGTGATGACGGATTTGGGCTTGCCATCGTCGCCTTGTGCCTCGGTGAGGCTGACGGGCCAGCCGTGGGCTTTGATGGCGCTCAACTCATGTATGAGGGTCTCGCTCAGGTCGGCCATTTCATGCAACCACTGCGTGTCGAAAGCCTCGCGCGACGGGCCTGCCTTGACGGCGTAGTCCGGCTTGAGGAACAGGATCGTGGACTGGCCATTCATGGCGGCGACACGGCCCGGCTTATCCACGCGCCATTTGAGTTCGGGTGAGAACTGTTTCCAAAGTTCGATACTGACAAACTCCTGGCCGGGCATAATGGCCGAAAAGTTATCGTTGGGCGTGGTGCGCACCTGGCCTTGCAGATGGACGGTGGTGAGTTTGGCAATGGCCTTGACGCCTTTGCTCATGATCGCGAGGGCTTTGGCTTGCGCTTTGGGCGCGCTGCCAATGACGAGCAGGAGCACGACTCCTGCGGTAGCTGCGGCGGTGAGGCCGAAGCCCCAACCGGTGAATAATCTCTTCATAATGGTCTCCATTCTCTGACTGATTGTTGTTTGGGTGTTTGTTTCTGCACGACGGGCCCAGGCATTAGCGGGCTCGTCGAAATTGACTCTGGCCGTGGACCGGACAGGAGGTGCGGCCCGGCTATCGGTGGTCGCGGCGGAGGTTTGTGCCGCCTTCAATTCGGCCGAGAGGCGCTGCAGGGTTTGGCGGCGCAGGGCCGGGTCGGGCCTTGCCTCTCCACCGGTCGCGGCTTGGAGCAATCGCTCCAGATTCTGATTAACGTGTTCGTCGTTCATAAATCGGTCTCCGGTTGAGCGCTCAAGGCGGCGCGAAGGGCCTCCCGGGCGCGGGAAAGGATGGATTCGGCGGCTTTATAGCTCTTGCCCAGCAGTTGCGCGATTTCCTGTACATTCTGCCCCTCGGCGTAACGGGCGACGAGCGCCTGCTGGTAAGCGGATGGCAATTGGCCAAGCGCGGTGACAACTCGCAACGAAGTCGCCCGGTTATTCACGATTTCATCGGGCAACGGGCCTTCATCGATCAGGCTGGTGAGATCTTCCGGAGGCAGCAGCACAAGCCTTTGCGCGGCGCGCCCTCTCGAACGGAAATAGTCCGCGATCTTGTGGCGGGCGATGCTGCAAAGCCAGGAAAAGAACCGGCTCTGGCCCTCAAAACCGGACAAACCCCGGATGGCGGCCGAAAGCGTGTCCTGCCAGACCTCCTCGGCTTCCGGGCGCGCACCGTCGAGGTGGTGGAAAATGAAGGCAAAGAGCGGGTTCGCGTAGCGATCATAGAGCGCCTGCAGGGCTTCTTCGTCTCCGTTCTCGGCTACGCGTTCGGCGAGGGCCAAATCATCAACCGTTTCCGGGTCCATCTTTTGCAGTTCCAGTTCTTGGACAGCGGCGCTCATAGTCTCACCCGGATTAGTCGTTGGAAAGCCCGGGAATCCTTCGCACCGTGATCCTCCTCGTCCGCATTCTCGTGCTCCTCCTCGAAATAGCAAAACCGAGGGCAGAGAGCGAGTGGATGAGGGCGGCCCGGTTGTGTAAAAGGGGTCAACCCATAACACCATAACAAGGTTCGTAAAAGTGGCTCGGGCGATGAGCACGTGCTCAAAACCCTGCGCCGGGGCTGGTGCATCGGCGGGGAGGAGTTTCGCAAAGAAATGCTCCAGAGCATTGAGGGCAAGTTGGGTGAACACCACTCCGGCCACCTGCGCCTGGAAACAGCTCAGGCCAAAGCCGAACGGCT
>DASYZB010000017.1 GCA_035946615.1 Verrucomicrobiia bacterium | reverse complement strand
GGCACCAGTGCTAATGCGGTGCGGTGGCAGATTTGGATGGCCTTGTTGGTCTATCTCTTACTCAGATACTTGGCCTTTCTCTCAGAGTGGGCACATAGCTTCAGCCGCCTGTTTGCCATCGTGCGCACGGGCCTGTGGCGTAAGTGGGATTTACTCAAGCTCTTAGCGCGCTATGGGACAGCCGAAGGCAGCTTCAGATATCTGGGGCGGCCAGAACAGGCGTTTTTCCCCGGCTTCATCTGAAACTGTGGGACAGCCAAACGCACCCAGCCAAGGCAATCTCTACCGTTGCGGAAAATGAGCTGAAATTCTTAAAGTCGACCCGCCGTAGGTTCTTCAGATCCTTCGGAAAACCGAAGGTTCACGCTCGAATTTTGTCGCTTGTGGGATGCCAGTGTTTTTAGCTCGAACCTACTGGCGCAGGGAAAACTTGCACCGGGTCCGAAATGCGTTTTAATGGGTTTTCCATCACGGCACCCATGTTTCCGGGTGTGGCTCATGATCTCGGTTCCACCTTAGGCCCGTGGCAGCCGGCTGAAACAGCAGCGTCACGCCTATGGACTCCACATGCGAGTCACACAACACCACATTGTAGGTCGAGCCGTGCCTGAGCGGGTAAGGAAAGAGTGGTGGTTGTCCTGCATTCGCGCCACATTTCATCTCCCCGCTTCCTGCCGTTTTGGCGTTGCCCGGGAGGGCGAAGTAAGAAGCGAGCCTCGAATCCCCGATGGAAAGCATTTCTGCGGGAGAACGGACGGTGCTTTGGCTGACAGCTTTGGGTGTTTGTGTGAGGCCGTCATCATCGACTGGAGATAACCCGAGACTCTCGCCGGAACTCGAAGGTGGCCCCAACCCCGGAATGACAGTACCATTTGCATTATATGCATAGCTCCCCGTGAAAAACGAAGCTCCCGATCCAATATCAACGATGGCTCCTCGATATCCCGGGCAGTGATATGCCACATTGGTCCATCTCACAGGACAATACGGATACAACGCCGAAAACACCGTTCCGGTGCGATTCGCGCCTGTATAGAGAAAGAGATACGGAAATCGATTCTCGTTGTCTTCAACATACATCTCGAGCGGCACACCAAGTTGCCGAAGGTGGTTTTTGCAAGCCGCAGAGTTTGCTTTGGCCTTTGCAAGCGACAAGGCAGGAAGGAGGAGTGCTGCGAGTATCGCGATAATCGCGATCACGACGAGCAGTTCAATCAGAGTAAATCCTCTATGCCACACGCGCGCGATGTGAAACGCGGTATATTCTCTATGGGGAGCAGTTTTCTCTGGTGAAATGGACAGGCTCATGGGGTGATGTTCCGATTCAGATTTTGCCGCGACCGATTACCACAAGGCGTTCGATCGTAGTAAAGCTACCCACTTCCAAACGCTCGAGATCTTTATGCCTCATGCCGCTCAGACTTTAGGCTCGAATGGCTCACCGAAACTATATGCACACCTTTAGAGACCATCCTATATTTAGCGGATCTTAGAAATTTTTCAATCTTTAATTTGTCATGGAGGGTAATCGGTTAGTGACGGCGGGGCGCTGCCGCCTAAAGGCGGCGTTCCACGCGTCCGGAACGCCGGCTTCAGCCGGCAGCCCCGCAGTCACTGAGGCATTACCATGGAGGTGGGATTTCACTTCTGGTGATATTATTTAAAATTGAAATTATTGAATTGAATTGAAAGAAAATAGCTTTTTGGCACGCGATTTGTTTCGTACGCGGCGCGGGTGAGGAAGAATTGGTTTTTCTGTGCCCGGGCGTATTTTCGAGCATTTCCCGGCACGGGTGAGGGGCCTATAAAGCCAACCGTACCGCTTGTCGAGGCAAACGCGCACCTTGCGATCGAAGGTATCGCGCAACTCCACGACGCCTCAGTTGGCCAATCGTCTCATGGAAACTAGCGGTGCCTTACGAGCTGTTGCTAAAACGAATCCGGCATGTCGCCCTGAACGAGGACCCAGGGTTTGAGGAGACCTTTGTGGGCCAAATGAGTTTGAATTATATAGGGACCCTGGCGCATCAAAACTCTTGCCGTAACACGGTTGCGAACATCGGCAGATAATGAAACTCTTTACTTTACGCGGTTTTGGCCTCGCCTGGTTGTTCATCTGCTTGGGCATCACCGGTTGCCAGACGGATGAAAGCAACCCCGCCGGGGTCCATGGCAGCGTCAAAACCCAAGGCGTGTACGCCACCCTGGCAATCCCCAACCCCGGCTTGGATTTGCCTGGATCGGGTTATGTGCAGAGAATCTCGTTCGGGCCGGGTGAAAGCCCGGCGGCGGCGGTGGCCGGTTACGGCGGCTATAATCAGCACCAATTGCTTACATTAAAGCTCATCGAGTTGAGCACGGGGCGCGTCCTGTTATCGCGAGATTACTACGCCACTTATGGCAAGGTCATCGTGCAGCCACTGGCGATCCGATTGAGCGGCAGCTATGAGCTTAAACTCGCGACGGGCGGCACCGCGCTTGACACCTGCCATTTCACCGTGGCTCGCGCTGCTCAATCCGGCAGCAAGGAGATGGATACTGCCAACGCAGGATCGAATTACGCCGAGGGCAGTTTCGCGGTGTCGGTGGACCCCGAGAGCCTCCCCGACTACTTTGCAGATTATAACGACAAGTTGAATTACCGGATCGTCAATGCGGTGAGCCGGGCCGCTGGGGGAACTAACGGCGATTTGTTTGCGCAGCGATTTGCCGGGAAGGTGGTCATAAAGTGCCGCTTGGATGCCAAGGGGCGCATCACGGAACCGAGGATCCCGGAAAACAGTCTTGATGACCAATGCGGCGAGCTCCTTATCAAAGCCCTGATCGAGCGGTCTCCTTACAGTCCCCGGCCGGAGGATATGCACCAGAAACTGGGGGCAGACGACCACGAAATCAAACTGACCATCTACTCTAGGTGAACCCTGCCGGCACGCCAACCAGGTATGTAATTGGAAGGAGCGAGCCGTTGCTTTTGACCGAGCCGACCTCCCAAAGATAATGGCGGGCATCCAACCCGGCGCTCAGGGTCAGCAATTCCTGAACCGTGTAAGAGCGCAGGCAAGATACCAGGCCGTCGAAAGTAAACGTCGCCCGAAGCATTGCCGCACCCCTTCCCAGGTCAAAGCTTGAAGTTAAAAGTTCCAAAGGGTTTACGACGGGGCCGCCTTTGAACCCGATCTTAAAACCTGCTGCCGCAGCGCGTCGCGCACGCATGAATGGGAACTTCATGGCAGCAGACAGGGCACGACCTGCCGGCTGTGGCGGCGGTAGATCGTGAAATCGGTGTCACTGGTAACTATGATGGGATCAGGTAGGGTTTCGGTCAGACGGACCAGACAGGCATCGGCCAGACTCATGGGGACGTTGGCGTATTTGATGCGCAAGTCGAGCACCTGCGTCAACTCATCGGTGAGATTGAAGGCCAGCCGCAGATGACCCCGGCGCAAAAGCTGATCGAGCGCCCGCGCGTGAGGCGGGTAGAGGAGAAAAAAGGCCTCGGACAAGACGGCCTCGCAGGTGAGCCATGGCAAGGGCTGCAGGGACAGGGTTTGACGCGCCCAGAGGTGGTGTTCTTCGCGCGGATCGAGCAATGCGGCCAACGGGCCGCTGTCAACGATGCAGTTTTTTGGCACGAATGATCTCCGCCAATTTTTGTTTTTTGAGCGAGCGAAACCGAAGTGGCCGAGCCGGAACTTTCGCCTGCCAGCTCGCCCGCAAAATATCCCCGATCAATTCGGTCGTGTTCCCGCAAGCGGTCGCGCCCTGGGGCTGATGGAGGCGTTCGCGCACCACGTCGGATTTGGAGACGCCGCGCGACCGCGATTCGTGCTCGATCTCGGCCGCGAGGACCTCCGGCAATCGAACGGTCAAAGTCTTCATGTGGCGAACGTAAGACAGTTGCGGCGGTTATGCAAGGCGCTTGCTTTTTCACGCGCATTGCTGGATTCCGCTGCGAACAAATGCCTTCATCGTCGCGCAACGCTGGTTGCTCCCCAGGCCTTGTGGCCGCATCGTATAACGCCCCACCGCCGCCGGGACAATGAAGGTCTCGGCGTAGTGGACCACGAACGGTTTGAATTTCCCATCGGGACTTTCGACCAGCGCCTCCTCCCCCTCAACAAGGTTCAGCACCTGAACCCCGCCACACGTGTCGTGAGGCACTGCTTTTGTGAACCAATGCCGACGCGTCTCAATAAACTCTCTCTCATGTAACCCGGTCCGCTCCTCGCGCCAGCCATCTCCGCTGGCGACCGGTTCGACCCGGTTGAGCAAATTGTCTTTCACCCATCGGGTCGTGCGGTCCCATTGGATGTTGGCCACCCCATGGTTCAAATGAATCGGGCGGGGCTTGCCGTCCAGGCCAACGCGCCCCCAATCCCACATCTTGAACGTAAAAATGTAAGGCGTTGCGCTGATTTCCAGCACCATCGAGCCGCTCCCGGAACAATGAACAGTGCCCGCCGGGATCAAAAAGTGGTCGTGCTTTTTTGCCGGCCATTGATTGATATAGTTCTCGGTTGCAAAAGCCCCGCCGCCCGCTTGAGCCCCTTCCAGGTCTCCGATCATGGCCTTCGGATCAATTCCTTCACGAAGCCCCAAATAGACACTCGCGCCTGGGCCGGCATCCAGAATGTAATAGCTTTCATCCTGGGTGTAGTGCATCCCGAAATGTTGCTGGATGTATTCCGTCAGCGGATGCACCTGCAAAGACAAATTGCCGCCACCCATTGTGTCGAGGAAATCAAAACGGATTGGAAATTCACGTCCAAAACGCGCGTGAACCTCATCTCCCAGCAAGGCGACCGGTTCGCGCCCCACAACGTCCAGGCTCGGCAACTCAATGCGCTCCGAGCCAAAGCCCAATAGCAAACTGTTTTCTTCCGGCACGCAATCAAAGCACCAACCGTAATTGTGGACGCTGCGGTCCAGATTGCAAACCTCCTTCATCCATTGCCCGCCCCATGGCGCCGGATCGAAGAACGGCACGACTCGGAACGGGCGTGTCGCCGCATGATGCAAGCCTTCACGCACCGCCCTCCCCTCAACACACTTCGGCTGGCCCGGTGTATGGGTATCCAGGAAAAAATCGACGCGGTCAAACAGGCTGAACTTGTGCCGGTCTGCCACGCGCCATTCGACGAAAAAGCCTCGCTTGTACTTGCGAAAAAAGTCCTCACCACCGTTGTTGGCGCCCCAATTGTCCAAGCCGCGCCGATAGCGCAATTGGATTTCCCAACGCGCCAGGTCCGCATGCACCAGCACATCGCCGCGGGCGACAAGGACTGCGCCCACGCCATAGACTAGAACCAACCCATCCCGCTGGAGTTCCACAGTCCGGCGCGCCTCGCGCAGGCGGGCAGAATCAAAAAACTCTTCCAATGTATGGCAGGACAACACCCCGAAAATCCGGTCATCCGTTAGATTCCTGCCGATCAGGTTCAGCAACTCCGGCTCCGGTTTCTTGAGGTCTAGCGTGCGAACAGTGAGTGCCGGGCGCAGTTGGGATTCCAATTGGACAAGCAGTTCGGCGTCATTCACGCCTGGATAAGTATCCACCACCAGCACGCCGGGCGCGCGTCCGCGCAAGCGCTCCTTCAAGCCGTGGCAAATCGCCGGCCAGCCTTTCAACACCTCGAACCCGCCGGGAACAGCTACAAAGGGCGCCTTATCGTAATTGGATTGTCTCACTTCAGCTTCAGATAGGGTGGCGGCAGGAGCCAGGGCCAATGACCAGGTGGGTTCCAAACCTTTGTAGGAGACGACGTGAGGAGTCTCTGGTAAAGATTGTGCTTCACTCGGGCGTCGCTGATCAGAGACTCCTTACGTCGTCTCCTACACTGAGGAATGGCGGCTTGCACGCCGCCAAGGTTGCAGCCTGTAACAATCATGCGGAGGAAATGGGCTTGGCGCCACTCCACATCCTTTCGATCTGCTCGAGGGTGCGGCCTTTGGTCTCCGGCACAAGCGCCAGCACAAAGACAAACGATGCCAGGCTCACCAGGGCATAAGCCCAGAAGGTTTTGGCCGGGCCAATCGACGGGTTGTCATTGAGCATCGGGAAAGTCTGGGCAACGATGTAACACGAAACCCAAACGGTGAGGGCGGCAATCGACATGGCGCGGCCCCGCAGTTTATTGGGAAAAATTTCCGAGCAAAACAACCAGCCCACCGGCCCCATTGCCATTGCAAAGGCAGCGATGAAAACAATCACGCACGCCAGGAGCGGTCCGCCGGCGATTTGCCGATGAAACATCCACCCGACCGGGCCCAGGGCCAGCGCCTGCATCGCAGTCCCAATCAGCAGCAACGGACGTCTTCCAGCCTTGTCCACAAAACCAATCGCCACGAACGTGAATACGAAGTTGATCAACCCCACCCAAACTGAGGACGTGAACGCCGCATTATCGCCGCCGCCGGCTGCGGCAAAGATTTTAGTCGAGTAATACATGATGGCGTTAATGCCGCAGAATTGGGAGAAAGCCATGAGCGCCACCGCGATGAGCAACGGCTTGAGAAATGGGCTGCTGATTAATTCCCGAAAGCCCCCTTCCTCGAACTGCATCGCCTGGCGAATGGCCGCCATCTCTGTTTTTGCATGTTCTGCCCCGCCTGCTTTCTCCAAAACCCCAAGCGCCTCGGTCTCGCGCCCATGTTGCGCCAGCCAACGAGGGCTCTCGGGCACCGCGAACAACAGAGCAATAAAAGCCAGGGCCGGCACCACTTCCATCCCCAGCATCCAGCGCCAGCCCTGCGCCGTGTTCCACGCGGTATCGCCCGCTCCCTGAATCAGCTTGTTCACAAACAACGTCAGAAAAATCCCCGTCACAATGCCCAGTTGAAAAAGTGTCCCCAAACGCCCCCGGGTTTTTTCAGGGGCGATTTCGGCAATATAGACCGGGCAGATCATCGAAGAGGCCCCAATCCCCAGCCCGCTGATGAGGCGCGCGGAGAGAAATTGGCCAAACGTATTTGGAATAGCCGACAGCAGGCCCGATACCGCGTAGAGCAGCGCGCAAATAAAGAGCAGTTTCTTGCGCCCAAAACGGTCGCTGAGGAACCCGGCGAACATCGCCCCGGGAATGCAACCCAGAATCGCGCTGGCGACAGCCTGGCCCTCCTGCGCGGGGCTCAGGTGCATGTGCGCCTTCAGATACGAGTTGGCGCCGTTGATGACCGCCGTGTCGTAGCCAAACAAGAACCCGCCAATCGCTGCCACACCCGTTGCAAACAGGACAAAGCGAATTCTTTGATAGTCTCTATTCACCGCATGTTCCATTCCCCGGCAGATTCGTCCGCCACGACGCATTACGGTTGATTGTTGGCGCTGGTTGTTATGGCCGCGTTCAGATTAACCGTGTTTCCACAAAGCATGTTTCCCAAAACCATCGCCCGCTGCGTCGTCGGGGTAACGCTGATGGCTGTGCCAATGTTGTCGGTGAAATAATTGCCCTGGAGAATGGCCCGGCCATTTGATATCTGGATGCAAGGCAAGGAAGCACTCCAGGATAAGAAACGCGCACTGGAAACAGTCAGCAAGCCGCTGTTGGCCCAGGAAACCGGCTGGTAGAGCGCGCCCCAGAAAGTGGCGCCGTTGACGTTCAAACCGGCGTTGCCTGCCAGGCCCTGTATCCCGATGTGTTTGGTCCCGCCCCCGGCATTGGCAATATTCAAATTGGAAATGTGCACCGCGTATAGCTGGGTGGCGCTCAGTTGCAGGCCAACATCGACGTTGTCGAAGTTCACATTGCTCATTTGCCCGTTCATCGAACCGCTGGCCGAGGCGCGAAATCGCGCCCCAATCGAGTATCCCCAGGAGAAGATGTCTTGCACCACTTCCCAGTCCGTCCGCATAAAGTCGAAAGAAACGGCGTTAGCCGACTGGAATGCCTCGACGTTGGCGTTCTGCGACCAGAACGGCCAGAAGTGGATTTCCATGATCCGGCCAATATCGTAGCATTGGTCCACCGCGATACCGACCAGCAACGGCTGGCCATATACACCTCGCACCAGGTGGCGCCCGGAGGCGTGCGTCGCCAGATCAATCCCGAGATAGGGGTTGACCAGGAGAACATTTTGAATCGTCACATTATCGCCACCCCCGCCCTGAATAGCCCACGGATAGGGCGTCGGGGGATTGCTGGTCACCTGGTTTGGATAATAAATCGTTACACCCTCCAAGGTCGAATTATTGCCTTGTAGGGTGATAAACGAGCCGTTGGTGCTCCCAGCCCCCGCCACGGCCAGCAACGTCGTGCCCAGGTACTGCGAGAAGGCCGTCGGGGATCGCCAAACACCCACCAGGCTGGTTTGTGCCGGCACGACCAGAGCGGACTTGATGAGATAATTGCCTTGGGGCAGATACACGACGCCTCCTCCATTGCTGGCGGCGGTGTTGAGCGCCGATTGCAGTGCCGCCGTATCATCGTTGGTCCCGTTGCCCACCGCGCCAAAGGGGGGGTTGCGCGCATTGATGAAGCCCAACTGAAAGTTCAGTTTGGACTGACTGATGGAGCCGTCCGCAATGGCGGAGGCCGTCACGGCATTGGCTGCTAAATCAGCGGCAACGATAGCGCCACTGGCGATCGCAGGGGTTGTGATGGCTCCTGGAGCTAGCTTGGCGGCGGTGACGGCGCCGTTAGCCAGCGCAGGGGTGGTAACAGCGTTCACAGCCAACTGAGCGCTGGTTACAGCACCCGCCGCCATGCTGGCAGAAGAGACGGCCCCCAGAGCGAGGCTGTTGCTGGTCACGGCCCCATTGGGCACACTCGCAGCCGCCATCGCATACGCAGCGGGAGTTAGCCGTTGGTCCGGGGATAATAAGCCAAACCCATTGGCGCCGTCGCTAAACCAGATCCGCAACCGCACGTCGGAATTGGTAAAAATCGTCCAACTCACCGGCTGCATATTGGTATCGCCAAGGAGCACGGTGAACAACCCCTGCTTAACCATGCTGGCGATCGCCTGGCTGGGCTGCCCTCCTGCGGTGCTCGAGCCGTCATTGCTCCAGAAGCTGGCCGTCCCGTTGCTGTTAACAAGGGCGAACTTGAACAGCCCATCGCCGCTGTAAGGGACCCCGCCGTCGCTCAGGAATCCCTGGTAAGTCATTGCCTGCGGAACTTGTGACCCCGCAGGCAATGCAATCGCCAGCCCGACAACGATCCATAGATACATTGCCGCTTTCAATGGCTTAATCACTTTTGAGTGTTTCCTACCAAAAGCCTTCTAAGGCGTATTTGTGATAAAGTAGGCCGGATAGGGTGGATATCGCAGCCGGAAAAACTGCGCTGAAGTCAGCCCCGGCGCCGTGTAACTGTTGGTCAGCGTATTCGTCACGCTCAGAATATCACTAAAGGGCGCTCCAAGCGTGGTTGACCCTTGAAGAGCAGCCGTTCCGAACCAACTCACCGCAGCGGTTGTATTGGTTGGTTGAATTTCAAGCGCTTGCAGCATGTTGATTCCCTCGAAAGGACCGCATGGGCGAATCACATCGTACCGGATGCGCGACACATACACATCGCCAGTGTCCGCATTGGCCGGGTTTGCTGGACTTGTTTCCAGGCGAACCACCGATTGCGGACCTTGATTCACGCCGTAAAAGTTTACGTTCGGCAGGTAAAAATAAGCATCCACCCACTTGCCAGTCCCCTTCAAAACAGCGCGGGCATTATATGGAGCAGGCGGAGCGCCAATAATGGTCGAGATTCCATTCACAAAGCTTTGGTAAGCGTTGAGCCCGATTTGGGCGCCCACCAGGCTCGGGTCATCATAGTAGGTAAGCCGTATTGCGACATTGGCGTTGTCCTGCAAGCTGGGCCCAAAGACATTATTCTCGAGCGCGAACTGGATATTGTTGTTGCCGGAACCCGGCGCCGGGGCTTCCGCCAGGCGCTGGTCGTCAGGAGGACCGGCCATCGCCACCACCATGTTCTGATCGCCACCGGAGGAACCCACCGTCAGGTTGTTGGTAATACCGCGGTGTGGGTCCCATTCAGCGAAATAGCCATAGTTGGTTGCGCAAATCAGAGGGTTCATGCGGTAATCCGGCAACGGGTCCTGCCCTGCAAGAACATTTGTTCCCGTCCGGATGATGCCCAATTCAATCCGATCAACAAAAGGGGAGCCACCCACGAACGAAAGTGTCGGGCCGCCGGTCAGGGGCGCCGTTCCAACCCCTTGCAAGTCCACTCCAGGAATCCAAAATCCCAGTTTCAGCCAGTTGCCGCTGCCGGTCAGCGTGTACGAAGAACCTCCATAGGCGCCCAAATCGCCTTGGGAATCGGTGGCAAATTGAGAGGGCATGATCTGGGTTCCGGCGTACCCGGGATCATCATAGACCTCAATGCCCAGTTTCATGGTATGAGGTGTATTGCAAGGCAACCCCAGGTAATTGCTGAGAATGCCGAAGTTCATTACACCGCTGGTGCTTTGGATTGCCGTGCGTAAGTCCCCAACCGGCCCTACCCCGCTTTGTTCGCTGACGGTCTCGCCCAAGTTGGCGTCATTGATAACGCTAAGATAATTGGTGGCCTTTTGATTGAAATCAATGTAGGTCGGATTCACTGCAGGCTCCGGCGCGCACGTGGCGCCCGCGACGAATACATTGACCTGATTGCTGGTCCCAAATGCGCCTTGGGGACCCAGCGCTACTGCCCGAATGGTCAACCCGGTCCCGATGCCCTGAATCCGCAGCGTGCCGCTATTTACCCCGCCAAACTGGCCGCCGGTTTGCTGAGGATATGACGTATCGCCCACGTAACGGAAGCCCGTGAGCGGATCGATCGGGTTGGTCACCGTAAACAACATCCAGTTCCACTGATTGTTATTGGCGCCCAACGGCACCGTGCCGGCGCTCGGGGTGGTGAGATAATTCAACTGACCTTCGAGAAACGACACATTCTTTGCGCTGCCATCGGCGTTATAAAGAGAGGAATTTCCATACACCTGCAGCAGCACGTCGATCACCGGAACATTGGCAAACATGGTGTAATTTGGGTCCGCGATATTGAAGAAGCTGCTGGTTGCCTGGTCCCCAAACAGGGTGTCCAGCGTAATTCCGCTATAGGCCTCGTCCCCGCCATTTGCCAATGTCAAACCGGGATTCCAACCGCCTGGCGTCGTGAAGGCCGCATTCGGATCGATAATGACATAATCCACCGTGGCGTTGGCGTTGATGGTCGGCGGCCAGTCGGTCACGCTGAAAGGACCTGTTTGAGCCTGTGTTGCAGTGGCGGCGAGCAACACGATAACAGCCGCGATAGGGAAACGGTGGGCCCTCCTGGTTGTCCAAGGTGGTCCGAGAGGTGATTTCAAACCTTTCCTGAGAATCATTCCAACAGATGTCATAACGGGGGTTCTTTCAGTTGCTTTTATTTGGTTGGGGCAAAGTTTTCTCGATTTGGAGAATGCCTTTTCATAACGGCTATGAGAACCGGCATCCATAAGAGAATTCTGCACAGCCGCATAATTATGTCACGTCAAAAATTCCATTGGGGCCGCAATGGATGACAGAATGCGCTGTTGCATTTGAGCATTGTGCCCGCTGGAAGGTCGAGAGGTCCTTCGGGATTTTTGCATATGGCAATTATTGCATTCCTTTGCGCTTCTATAGAGAGGAGATCGAACAGCGGGGTACGCGGTTCGAAAAATCCGTTAAGCGAGGCTTTTGGGCCAGATGACGGCCCTAGACCGCAAATCGATCTAGACGTTCGTCAGCATGCCGGTGGAATCGCCGAAACGTTCCACACCCTGAAGACCCATCCGGTCCGCCATGCTCAAAAACAAATTGGTTGCCGGTTTGGATTGAAACCGCGTGTAGCGCCCGGTTTGGAACGAGCCGCCGCCTGCGCCAGCAAGAATGATCGGCAGATTCACGTGAGTATGGCGGTTGCCATCCGCGTTGCCGCCACCATACACAATCATGGAATTGTACAGCAAAGAATGGCCGTCTAAGTCTTTTGTGCTTTCGAGCTTTTGCAGGAATTTCGCGAACTCTTTCACATACCACAGGTCTATCTCCTGCACTTTCCGGATTTTTTCCGGATCGTTGAAGTGATGCGACAAATCGTGGTGTCCTTCCGGCACACCAATTTCGGAGAAGGAACGGTTGCTGCCGTCATGCGCCAGGAGCAGAGTCGCCACCCGGGTTGAATCGGTTTGAAATGCCACAGTCAACATATCGAACATAAGACGCACATGCTCTCCATAATCGGACGGGAGCCCCGATGGAGCCGCAACCAGCGGCTCTTTACCTGTTCCCAGTTCCCCAGCCTTGTGGATTCGCTCTTCGATCTCACGGACCGCAGTCAGATATTGATCGAGTTTATCCCGATCGCGCGCAGTCAGCCGCCGCTGCATGTCGCGCGCGTCCTCCAGAACAAAGTCCAGAATAGAGCGCTGCTTTTGCAACCTTTGCTGCAGATGGGCAGCCCGCTCGCCGGGGGAGCCGGCCCCGAAGAGCCGTTCGAATACCAGGCGCGGATTGGCTTCGGGCGTCAGGGGCGTCGTGGGCGAACTCCATGAAAGGTTATACTGATACGCGCAGGAGTACCCGGAGTCGCACGCGCCGGAGTTGCGACCGGCATCGCATGTCAATTCCAGTGAGCCGAAGCGCGTGAGATGCCCGGCCTGTCGCGCCATTACCTGGTCTATCGAAATCCCGGCCCGAATATCCGTTGCAGTCTTCTTCACCCGCACGCCCGTCAGGAAAGTTCCGTTCGCCCGGGCGTGATCCCCGCCCCCATCCGGACCAGGGGTGGCATTGAGATGATCGAGACCGCCTAGAATCTGGAGTTGCTGACCCAAAGCGGCCAGTGGTTGCAAGGTCCGGCTGAACTCAAAGGTTTTCCCCTCTCCATCCGGCCACCATGCGGAGGGAATCGCGCCATTGGGAAAATAGACGAACGCAGCTCGGAGCGGAGCGCCGCTGGCGGTCGTGGCGAGCCGTGGCGCGGACTCTGCCGCAAACAGCGACCGCGACGCTAACGACTCGAAGGCCGGCAGGGCGATGCAGGCGCCCAAGCCGCGCAGGAATTGCCTGCGCGAGAGATTAATCCGGCGTTGAAATGCCATTTGGCCGGCGGGGCTCAAGGTTGTTTTCATAGATGCTTATCGGAGGTTTCGGCCCGGACGGCGGTGGCCGTCAGCATGGGCGGAGTTCGAGTTTTTTGGAAAGGAGCCGATTCGATGATGCCGTAAAGTAACGCGAAGGAGCGGCCTCCTGATTTTTCGATTCGCGCAACGATTTGATCCACGGTTTCGACATCCGAATACTCCAGTCCGCGGCCCAGCGCGTAAACCAGGAGCTTTTCAGTCAGCGTGCGATAGAATTCTCGCGAATGATTGGTGACCAGGATCCGCTTGAGTTCCTTAGGGTTGGAAAACTCTTCTCCGGTGAGCAATCGGCCTTTGGGGTCTATCATTTGGCTAAACTCCGTCGTCCGCCACATCCCCAGGGCGTTAAAGTTCTCGAACGCCAGCCCGAGCGGGTCCATGCGGTTGTGGCAGGAGCTGCACATGGGGTTCTCCCGGTGCATGGCCAGGGTCTCCCGAAGCGATGGCGCGTGGTTGGTCAGGTTCTTGGCCGCGTCTTCGAGCGGCGGAAGGTTGGGCGGTGGCGGCGGCACGGGCATTCCCAGGATGCTGTCCAGTATGAAGGCGCCTCTCTTGACCGGCGAGGTTCGCGTGGGGTTGGATGTGGCCACCAGGACTGTGCCCTCGGTAATGACTCCTCCACGCGGGCTGTCTGGTGCAAGCTCGACCAGCCGAAGCTCATTCCCAAATACGTTGGTGATGCCGTAAAGTTTGGCTAGCCGCTCATTCAAAAACGTGTAATCGCTGTCGAGCAGGTCCAGCAGGCTGCGGTCCCCCTGCAGCACATAGCCGAAAACCTTCTCGGTCTCCCGGCGCATGGCCCTGCGCAGCGCACCGTTCAGTTCCACGCGCGCTGGACGGTCCAGGCGCTGACGAAATTTGGCGCGAAACTTCGTCAACTCTTCGCGCTCCGCGGGCGTCAGTTCTGCTTCAGGCTTGTCCCTTAACTGCCGAAACCGTTTTCGCGCGCTCTCGAATTCCGAGCTGCGCTTCTCTTCGCGTGCTAATACAAAACGTTCCTCGATGGGTATGCTCTCGATGTCCCGCCCGCGAAGCCATTGGCCGGTAAAGTTGTTCACCAGGGCATCGGCGCGGCGATCCCTTAGCATGCGCCCCACCTGCACGGACAAATTCTTCCGCAATTTGCCTTGCCCGGCTAACCCGAGCAATTCGTCATCAGGCATGGACGACCAGAGGAAGTACGAAAGTCGCGACGCGAGCGAGTATTCGTCAATAAATGGAAATCGCCCCTTCCCAGCCAGAGGTTGGGCGAACTCTTCGCGGAAAAGAAAACGCGGCGAGGTCAGCACGGCGACCATTGCGTGGGAAATGCCCGATTCGAACCCCTCGCCTCCTTCGGTGTAGCTCTGTTCCGCCAGGCCCACCAGGCGCTCCAGAGTTGTTTGGTCAACTGGCCGGCGGAAGGCCCGTCCGGCAAACTTGCCCAGCACCTGGCGCGCATACTCGCGCCGTCCCTCGGCATCTGCCGGGATTGCTCGGGGGAAAAAGCGCTTGTAATCGGCCCCGGCGCCCGCTTCCACGGCAACGGCCTGGCTAATGATTTGCGCGGCTGCCCCCAGATATTTTTCCAGCAACATCGGCGGCAAGGTGAGCACGTCGCCAATATTGTCAAAACCGAACCCCGTGTCATCGGGCGGGAACTCCCCTTGGGTGTCGTAATCGACTCCCAGCAAATCACGGATGGTATTGTGGTATTCGACGCGGTTGAGCCGGCGCAGCGTCACCCGGCCCGGGTCGGGGTTGCGCGAGTCGATCCCAAATACGCCATATTTGATCCAGCGCGCAATTTGTTCCCGTTGCGCCACGCTGGGCCGCGGTTTTCTGGCCGGGGGCATCAGGCCCGCCCGGAGCATGCCCAGGGCTTTGAGCCATAATTGCCGGTCGGCAAGGACCGCCTGGTCGGATTTGAATTCGTCGAAAGCGACATTGCCCTTGCGCGCGCCATCGCCGTGGCAATCGAAGCAGTACGTTTCGAGAATCGGCCGGATTGCCCGGTGGAAATCCGTTGCGGGGCGAAGGGTGGTCCCGATCCCCGTGAGCGGGATCACGCCGGCAAGAAAACAGGCTGGCACTTGCTTCCACATGAGATCATGCTAATTCATAACATAAGTTGTTCATTGACGCAATCCATGAGAAAAAGTCTATCCAGTTTCTTTGGATGCCGGCGGCAGTCCGGCATCGTTGTTGAGGCACAACGGCGCCACCTGCTGGCGGCTTGCGCTGTATTGAGCCTTGGGGTCCTGGGCGGCGCCGGGGCGGCCCTCGGCGCGCCCACGGATGACGTGTACATCCTCGGGCCGGATTCGCAGCCCCATGAGGGCGTGCCCAAGGGCAAGGTCATCGGTCCGCTCACACTGGCAAGCCGCGTGTTCACAAATACAACCAGGCACTATTGGGTTTACGTCCCAGCTCAGTACGACCCGGACAAACCGGCCTGCCTGATGCTGTTTCAGGACGGCCATGCCTTTGTGTCCCTCGAAGGTCCATACCGCATCCCTTATGTGTTCGACAACCTCATTTACAGGCGCGAAATGCCCGTCACTTTGGGGGTCTTCATCAATCCGGGCCACACACCGGAGCAACCGGAATCCACCTCGACCAACTGGGGCGACAACATCAACAATCGGGCAACCGAGTACAATGAACTAAATGATCGCTACGCCAGGATGGTCATTGACGAGCTGCTGCCGGCCCTTGAAAAGGAATACAATATTTCAAAGGACCCGGGGCAGCGCGCGATCGCTGGCGCCAGTTCGGGAGCGATTTGCGCCTTCACCGTCGCTTGGCAGCGCCCGGACCAGTTTGGCAAAGTTATCAGCACGATAGGAAGTTTCACCAATCTGCGTGGCGGGCATGTGTATCCGGAACTCATCCGCCAAAGCCCGCGCAAGCCCATCCGGGTGTTCTTGCAGGACGGACTCAATGACAACCGCGGGCGCCGGCGGGGCGGTTCCTATGACCCGCAGCGCGACTGGCATGCGCAGAACCTAAAGATGGCCGCTGCCCTCACCGAAAAGGGGTACGATGTAAATTACTGCTGGGGGATTGGCACCCATTCAAACAAACAGGGCGGCGCCCAGATGCCCGAAATGCTGCGCTGGCTCTGGCGCGATTATCCTCGTCCGGACGATCCGATGAATGACGGTAATCGCACTTTGCGCGTCCCTCGGGCAGGTTCGTTCTCCGAACCGGCTGCAGCAAAATGAAACGCTAGCCCCTTCCGTTGTATCCCGTTGTATCGAGCCCATATGGCTTTCGCCTTGATAAAGGTCGCCGGTCGCCACCAACGCCGCCGGCACTGCCTTCGGCCAGGACATGTCATTGACCACACTGGGCACGCCTCAGGCCGCTTGCAGTTCACGGGATATCGAATCATGCTTCAGGCAAGCCAATTGCGTGACATGAGCTCTACGGCATTCTGGGATGCTCTGGCGCCGCTTCACCCGGCGATCGAGAACAATTACTTCGACCTGGCAGGCAAAGCTCCGCCGGGGGCTGGAGTTGGTTCATGCCGACGCGGCTGCGATGCCCTTCGCAGGCGGGGCGTATAGCACAATCCTCTATGCGACCGGGGTTATTGATTTTACCGCTGATGAGCAAGCCATCCGAACGATTTTAAACGAAGGCAGGCGGGTGGTGAAGCCATCGGGAAGCATCTTTGTGGCGTTTTATCGATTGAGCGACGCCGTCGAACGGTTTCTCGCCCGCACTGGATTGCTCCGCGAGGGCGTGCTTTCGAACCAAGAGTGTCTCGAGATGTACCTGCTGAATCCGGCGCAGATGATCCGGTGGGTGGCGGACCGCGCCGGAGGCAGCCGCTTGACGGCTATGGCATTGCTGCTTCGAATGTCGGTGCGCGGCACTCTCCGAGAGAAACTACTCACGCTCAAGATGCAGCGGATATTCCGCCACCGGGACTCTGCGAATGCGCTGCTCCAGGCAGCACCGGCAAAACAGCCGTATCGCAATGAATGGGAGATTCGAAGACTTTTCCAGCGGCTCGACATTCGCGTGAAGCAAATTTGCGCCTTAGCACTTGCTGGATTGTGGAACTCGATTGTGGCCGAGGGGTCGATGGCGGACTTCGAAAGGATTTTGCCAATTCCGCCAGGCCTTTATTGGCTAAAGCAGAGAGCTGAAAGCGGTAAGGAATTGCCGCAATCGTTCTCGCGCTCGTACTCGTTGAGGGGGTGCCGCCTATTTTCAAAACACGTTCTCAGCCGCTGTCAAGCTGGCCAGCCCCGGCTGGTGCGGTTATCGTCAACGCGATTATGGCGCCTGCCTTTCTTTGTGCGCGGTCTGCACGTTTTCTACCGCTGTCCTGTTGGCTTTGTTTGCTGAGCTGGCCGGCATTGGCCTCAGCCGCGGATACCAAACCGCTGCTCGGCCCGGTCGAGCAACTCAAAATCCTGGACGACTTCACTGCCGACCGCCAACCGGCGTGGAAATTAACCAAGGGCAGCAACGTCCAATATCAGTTCCAGACCGGGCAGAATATTCCGGGCGTAGCCGAGTCGCTTGCGAAAATAAGTCTTTCCAGGAAAAACCCTCTCGACAGCGTTCCTGGGAACAACTGGTTCTCGATGAAGCGCAGCCTGCCACCCGGGGGCATCACCATCAACGCCAGCGGCATCCGGTTGGTCATGGGCTCGCAACCGGCGGCGCAGTGGTGGATTCAAATTGTCCTGCGCGTAGGAGATCAAACCTATGCCCATGTAATCGAGCCGACATACCCAAGCCGCACTCTCATCGAACACGTTATTCCTTTCAATGAGTTTACTTCGGGCAGCCGCGCGCTCAGCGGCGAGGAAGCCCTGGCGGCGCGTGAAATCCAACTCAACACGAGCGACCCCAACGCCACGCTCTTTATCGATCGTATAACCACCTATCGCCAACAAGCCTACTCCTCCTGGCTCACCTTCACTTCGCCACACCCGCAGCACAACATTTTTCAGCCTGGCGAATCGGTGCTGGCCACCCTCGCCCCCGGTGGAACACTGCCTCCAACTGCCAAGGCCTTCCGCTATGAGGTGCAGGATTTCTTTGAAAATATCACCGCCAGCGCCAAGGTGCCATTGGATGGCATGGTCCCTCGCAAACTCGATTTGACGCCCAAGACCTCTGGTTATTATGAACTGCGGGCTTACTGGCTTGATGAGGCGGGCAAGGATTTGGAGGGGCGCTCGTGCATTCTCGCAGAGGGCTCTTTGCCCTCGGGCATCGCTACCTTCGCGCTCATGCCCCGCACAGTCGCGCAGAACATTGGCCGGTTTGCAGCCCTCGGCACCAATGCCTTCTTCGGCCTGCACGGTGATTTTCATGGGTTGGCGGACTTGGTCGGATTATCGTGGCGTTTTGACTATTCCCTTTGGAATTACCTGGAACCACAGAAACCGGACCGCGCCCACGGCATGGCGCCTTGGGCCGCTGAACGCATCAAAAATGAGCCGCCACGCCCGGCCTATCGTTTTCATATTCTGCCCTTTGCCGGCAATTTCCCGGCCCCGGCCTGGGCCAAGGACCGGGCGGGCAAAACGTTTATGGATTGGGAGGATTACCTGCCGATGGTGCACGATTCGGTGGAGGTGGAAAGACACCTCTATCCCCACATGCACCCGCGCATCTACGGTGTGGCTTGGGAAATCAACCTCAACATGCCTCCTTACAACATCGGTTCTCCCTACACGCCCGCCGAGGTTGTCGAACTTCACCGGCGCGTCCGGGCCGTCATCAAGGCGGCGGACCCTGACTCGGTTGTCATCGGCCCCTGCCCTTCAAACCTGAACCCGCAATGGATGGACACGATATTCGCTGCGGGATTGCTGGACTATGTGGATGCCATCGAGAGTCATGGCTATGCCGACACGGGCTTCGCGCCGGAAGAAAACGATTATCCAGGAAAGCTGGCGGCGATTAGAAAGTCGATGCGGCGTTATAACCACGGCAAGGAACTGCCGATCTATATCACAGAGGCAGGCATCCGGGGGCTGCTTGGCTCGAAGATCATTTATCGGACCCAAGCCCAGTTCATGACGCGATTGGCCATTATCCTCAAAGGCGAAGGTGTCAGGGTGTTTCTGCCCTTTTACGGCATCGATTACGACCGCGACGGCTGGTGGGGGTTCTGTTTCAATCTCGAAGTGGATGCTAAAAGCCCGTGGTCAACCCATCGCATTTCTCCAAAGCCCGCCGTCAATGCCATGGCGACTTGCGCCGGCCTTCTGGAAGGCGCCGCACCCGTCCGCCGCGTCAATGGACTGGGTGAGAATATCTGGGCCTACCTCTTTGACCGGCATGGCACCTCGATTTTGGCCATCTGGAGTTGTGCACGTCAAAAGAGGGCCGCCTTACCGGCAAGCAACTTCAGCGCGGTGGAAGTGGTCGATATCATGGGGCGTTCCGCGAAAATCGCGGTTCGAAAAGGTGTGCTCGACCTGCCGGTTGACGGCTCACCACAGTACATCGTTGGATTGTCTCAGACCGGCTTGTGATGATGGTTGCTCAGCCGATTCAACCCTGAACGCATAGACATCACGGCAGGGGCGGTTGCTGGGCTCTTGCAACCGCTCGGGAATCTCCATTACCAGGCCCGAGCTTTCTGTTTCGTGCCATTTGATTGGCTGCTTTTCACCAAGGAGAATGATTTGCGAACGTGCCCGCGCATGGACGGATGTGAGCACCATCTGTCTCCCAGGCCAGCCAAGGGCCAGGACATAAATAAAGCGATTATCTTTGGTGCGGGTGAATCGAATCGTGTCTCCCTCCTTCCAACGAAGTCCTGGCCTGGGCCGTGTCCCGTAGATAGCCTCGCCGTTAACCCTTAGCCAATCTCCTGCTTCATCGAGAGCCTCAATCGCTTTTGGATGAAATTCTCCGTTTTCATCCGGCCCGATGCCGACCATAAAATTGCCGCCTTTGGCAACGATATCCACCAGGTTCCGAATGATCCAGGCCCCGTCGTGGTACTTGCTGCTGTCCGGTTGGTAGCTCCACATTCCGCCGAGTTGATAGATGACCATCCAGGGCATCGTAGTGTTTTCCTTGGAACCGGGCACGAATCCTTCCGGCGTGTAATAGTCCCCGTAATTGCCAATGCCACGGGCGCGGAACATCACGTTGGGTTGAAGGCGCCGCAGGTATTTCATTGTCGCCCTCGACTGCGGCCAGACAGGCGGCCCCAGCCACTGGTCCAGCGAAATCATGTCGATTTGCCCATAGCACGTCAGCAATTCCGCCAACTGCTGGCGGTGCCTGGCCATCATCCGGGCCGTCTCGGCGGGCGTCGGGTCTGGCGCATAGAGCGGATGCAAAATCTGTTTGGGCTCGTACTGCCCTTCGCCGTAGTTCGAGCCGTCTTGGACCTGGACTGGATGAAAAGCGTAGGGCCGGAAATCCGCGTCGTACCAATCAGGGTGCGAGAAGTACAGGCTCACCTTGATGCCATACTGATGCGCGGCGTCACAGAGTTCCTTGACCACATCCCGTTTGAACGGCGTTTCCATAATACTGTAGGCGACGTCGCATTGTTCGATCTTCGGTCCCCCTGCCGCTGTCCAGTTGACCCGTTCTCTGACGCGCGTGTGGGTGTCGAACATTGAAAACCCGTCATGATGTTTCGTTGTAAAGGCCATGACCCGGATGCCATCGCGCTTGAAAAGCCGCATCCAGTCCTTCGCGTTGAACCCCGCCGGATTGAATTGGCGGTAAAGCTCCTGATACTGCTGGCGCTTTTCATCCGAAAGCCGTAGGAACGGCCAGGATTCATTGGTGTGCCAGAGGGAATAGACGCCCCAATGAATCCGTATGCCGTATTTCAGGTCGCGAAAGGCCTCCCGGGCAGCAGCAGGCGCTTGGGTGTAATCAGGTTGCGGCGTGTCCTCGACATAACTTTTCACGCGTTGCCAGTGGGTGTCCGTGGCGGGCAGTTTGACATAATTTCGGAAAACACGCGGCGGGTTCACGTCCGCCGCAAAGCGAAATGGGCTGCCACCAATGATCTGGTCACTGGCGATGGTGGGGCACCAGTATTTCTCGATATACCAACAGACCAAATCCGTGGCGCTAAAGTGATCGACATAAGGTTTTCGCAGTGAGTCGTACATCGTATCGGTCAAATCGCGCATGAGCGCCACATTCTGACCTAAGCGGACCATTTGCTTGATGGCGAAGGGGCGGTTTAAAACACACATGTTTTCGTGAACACCCATGACGATGACGTTGGTGATGCCTCTTTGATGCATCAGATAGTAGGCCTCCGCGCTGTCGGTAATCGCATCTCCATCCTCGACCTTGAGCGTCGCTATCTCGTGTCGCCAGGGGCTGCTTTCCTTCGTTTGAGGAACGTCCGTGCAACCGCCATCGGAGTCGTCAATGGGCAAGAGGGGAATGTCCTTTGGTATTCGATAGGCGAAGCGTTGCTCGATTTGCGCCAACTCCACCTTCGGCGCGGCTTGCGCCAGCTTTCGACCCGGATAGTCCTTGTAATATTCCATGGTGTCGCTCGGGCAATGAATGATCAAGACACCCCGGTCCCTGAGCGCGCGGAGAACGTCGTTCATTCGCGGAGCCATTTGGGCAACGCGTTGAGTAGCGCCTTCGCACCAATGTTTGTCCCACATGTCACAGATCACTGCCGCGGTGTGCGCCGGGTCCCATTGCGCTTTGGACTCCTTAACCTGCCACTGCCCGGCGCCGGGCTGGACCTCCTTTAGGCTCCGCAAGGTTAACGCCAACGGCTGGGTCTGAGCCAAGGCGCTCCATTGAAAAGCGCTCCAGATTAAAACGCCAAGACATGTCCAATGCCCATTCCGGCGCGAATTTAAACCAAAAGGATTTCTTTGCATTTCTCTGGTTGCACGCTGCAGGCAAATACAGCCGAAGTCTCATGCAATTTGCTCCGTCCGTCGAGTCAATGTTGCTGCCTCACGAGGACCTATACATGGGGTTTCCCCCGCCGCAGAATTCTCTCGATTGCGCCACAGCCTGCTGACACACTGCCGCAGCTCAGAACCCTTTCTGAATGGCTGACCCGCAGAACAACGAGAAGAATGCCGCCGCGCTAAATTCGGTTGCCGCCGCCGTGTTGCTGACCAGCCTCAAGGTGGTGGTTGGAATCTTAAGCGGCAGCCTGGGCATTCTGGCCGAGGCGGCTCACTCGGGATTGGATTTTTTAGCCGCCCTCGCGACGTGGTTTGCCGTCCGTGTGGCCAGCAAGCCTGCCGATCGCGGCCATGCATACGGACACGGGAAAGTGGAGAATCTCTCGGCCCTTCTGGAGGTGATTTTGCTGTTGGCAACCTGTGGCTGGATCATCTCCGCATCGGTCAGCCGGCTGCGCGCTGGGCATATCGCGGTGGAGGCATCCATTTGGGCGTTTGGGGTGATGGCGGTTTCGATGCTCGTGGACCTTTCGCGCGCGCACATGCTGTCGCGCGTGGCCGCGCGCCACCGCAGCCAGGCCCTCGAAGCCGATGCCCTGCATTTCAGCACCGATGTGTGGAGCTCGGCCGTAGTTATCCTGGGCCTCATCGGGGTGAAACTGGCCCAGGCCCATCCTTCGCTGGGCTTTTTGAATAAGGCCGATGCCGTAGCAGCCCTCCTGGTGGCGGGGATCGTGGTCCTTGTGAGCGGCAAGCTCGGCTGGCGCACCCTCGAAGCGCTTCTGGACGCCTCCCCTGAAGGGGCCGCTGAGAAAATCAAAGCACGCGTTGAAGCGGTCGAGGGAGTTTTTGATTGCCATGCCGTTCGGGTCCGCCACTCGGGTCCACTTTACTTCGTGGACCTCCACATTACGCTAGACGGTAACCTCCCTCTTCGCGCCGCTCATGATCTGACCGAGAAAGTTGAGCAGGCCGTTAAAGAGGTCCTGCCCTCGGCGGACGTGACGGTGCATCCCGAGCCGGGGACTTTTCCCTCCGAGGGATCAAAAACTCAAGGCGCGCCTGAGTGAGGGGATAAGACTGATCGGAGTGATCGGTCCGATTTTATGCCCTTGCTTTTTGCTTTATTCCCCCAGCAGCAATCGCTGGTAGCGCCCCAGCCAGTAAGGCAACAGAAAGGCCGCCCCATCGTCCTCGCTACGGCCATCCTCGCCCCCATCGATCACAAATGGGTTGGAATTCCAGCGCATGACGGGCAATTCATCGGGCGGCAGCAGGGTAAGGGCTTCGCGCTGGCCGGAACGCTCCGGCGCCGAGGCCCAAACGATATCCTGACGCTGCGAGTTTTTGACACTCCACTTGATCGTATCAAGTGGAGTGCGATAGAGAGTCCACACCGCTCCAGAGAGGTCTATGGCGGCCTTGGGCTGGCCCTTCAGATAGATCAAGGTCCAGAGCGGGTTTGATTCGCGCTGGATATTTTCCCACCAGGCATCCGCCGCCTTTCGATAGGCCTTGAGAAGCGCCGGGTCCGTCTCGTAATTGAATAGACAGTAAAACGGCAGCATGGCGAGTTCTTCGTCCGAGTAGTTCAATTCTTGGCGGAATTCCTTGAGGCGCGTTATCCAATCGGCATAGTTCCATTCCCAGGCAGCTTTGCGATATTCCTCCTCGTAGCGCTTTTCCCCGGTGATATGGGCGGTGGTTTTTAGGAAACTGAGCAACTGCAAGCTGTTGAGTGCGCGCTCGTCAGGTTGTTGGACCAGCTTTTTTGGAGACCACCAACCCCAGGTCGTCGGCCGCCCATCCAAATTGACCAGGGCGTAACCGTGGGTAACGATGTGGTCCATAATGCGCCGGGCCGTTATCGCGATGCGCTGTTTTAGAGCCGCATCCGGCAGCAGATCATAAGCAATGCTGAAGATAAAGAAATGGCCGACGATCTCGTCTGAGCTGGTGTCCCCTTTCCAATAGAACCGCCCGTCGGCGGTCCAATGCCACTCCCCGCCCTGAGGCATCGGGTCTCCTTTGCGAATGAAAGACCGGGCTGGAAATCCGCGGCGACCCGCCACCTCTTCCAGAAAGAGAATTGCCTCAACAGATTTGCGGGCGTTGGCCAGCGCTTCTGGGGACTTGGTGACCTGGTACCGAAAACACTCGGCAGCGGCGTACATCGCGGTCCAGAGCCCGTCGTTATCATTGCCCATGAGGCGATTGCTCGATGTGTCGCCTGGAATCAAAAGCGCCGAATCTGCCACCAGCCCGTAACGGTCGTGCCGCGCCCGGATACGCGCTTCGAATAGCTGCGCCTTTTGGCTCAGGGTCATGGGCTTGAGTTCGATATGAGAAACGCCAGTGCGCGTGCGCGCCCAGACTCCAGAATTTGAATCGGCCAGCAGTTGTTGCACATCGTCGTCGGGCAAATAGCGTTTGCCGGCTAGAAACTGACGGCGGTCGCGGTCCGGGGCGGAAAAATCAAGCCGCGTGAGACCTTGGGTCGTGCCCAGCCAAATCGCGCCATCACTCGCGCGCACGGCGCCTGTGATGTTGCCCACGGGCAAAGCCACCGCGTTCGACCGGAGCGCGGCCGGCACGGCGGGCGCTTCCAATGAGTAGAATGTGCGCACCTTCTGCGGATAGGCGCTAAGTCGAACCGGTTCCGCCCCCATGAGTGAATTGGCTAAAATCAAAAGACCAAGCAGGGCCGTGCCCGAGGTGGGCCAGCAAATTACCGAGGGCACTGTGGTATAGAGCGCGTGGAGGGACGAAGAGGCCTCCTTTCCCCAGTCCTCTCCCCTCGGGGAGGAGAGGGAGCCAGACGGTCTCCACGGAAGGAGCGACCCCACCCCGGCACCAGCCCAGCCCTCGCCCCTTGGCAAGAGCCGAGGGAGAATCGTCATCAACCTAACGGTGTAGCTCATGTTACGGGTTCTTCAAGTATCAGAATTTGCGCAGCGCTATTCGCGGGCCACCCCTGTTGCTTCAGCTTTCAACCGCTGCCGTTCGGCAGCCTTTGCAAACGGCAGGTAAACCAGCATGGCAATCACAATCGAGAGGGCTCCCCAGACCGCTGCTTTCCAGTCCCCGCCGGAAACCAGGTAGTGTCCGATGATAGGCGGTGTGGTCCAGGGCACGTTGACAAAGGGCTTGTGGATCACGTTCCAATGCATCAGCAGGTAGCTGCCCGTGGTCAGGATCATCGCGTTGAGGATGTATGGAATCATGAAGAGAGGATTCAGCACGATAGGGAAACCGAAGAAGATCGGCTCGTTGATTTGGAAAATTTGAGTCGGCAGCGACAAGCGGCTGATTTTGCGGTAGCCAGGTTCCTTCGAGTTCCACATCACGAGTGCCAGGGCGATTGTTGCACCCGTTCCACCCACATTAACAAACGCGGTAAAGAAGCCGTAGGCCGTGATAAAAGGCAGAGGCTGGCCGTGGGTCTTCGCTTCCACATTGAAAGCCAGGTACTGCAGAAAGATGGGGGCGACAACCGCGTCCATCGCGTTATCGCCATTAATCCCGACCGACCACAGGAGCGTGACCAGAAAGGCATACACCAGAATCCCGGGCAGCGTGTTGAGGGCGAACACCAGCGGCTTAAACGCCGTTTGCACCGCGTGGTCGATATCCACTCCCAGCACAAACCGGATAAGCCAGAAAACCAGCACTAGAAAAAACAAGGGGCTGAGCGACAAAAAGGATTCATAGACAATCGGCGGCACGTTCTCCGGCAGCCTGATCACCATATTTTTGTCGGTAAAAAACTTTTGAACGCGGACTGAGACCAAAGCGATGATGACCGCTGTGAACAGGCCCTTGGAGCCGAGGCTCTCCATGTTAAGGGCCGAATCCTTCAACTGGAGCTGCAGCATCAGGAAAACCAAAGTGGCGATTGTGGCGCTCACCATGGCCTCCTGCTTGAGCTGCTTGCCCAGGTCGAAGCCGATGGCAAAACACACAAAGACCGAAAGCAATCCGAATGTGGCAGTAACCGGGATTTGCAGGAGCTGGAGATAGGGGGCGACAAGCTTGTCCCAGCCGGCTACCGGCAGATACGACACGATGATGAACAGGCCCCCGATAATGGTCAGCGGCACGACCGACACCATCCCCGCGCGGATGGCGGATAAGTAGGTGTTTTCGCTTAGTGCCGTCAGGGCCGGCACAATGCGGCGGTTGAGCATTCCTTCTGCCGGGTTCATGAAGCTTTCTTCAGGCGTTTCATTGACCATTGGCTCAAAGCCTCACGATTCTCAAAAATCTTTTCGAAAGCCCCGGCAATATCGTCCATATCCGAGCGCGGCCCCAGGAGGAGTCTTTGCTCGAGCCACACGCCCTGCTCAAGGCAAATCAAGTCGCTGTTCGGGCAATGGGTCCGAGCATAATCCAGCCGGGCGGCGGCCTTTGGCAGGAACGGGCCAAAGGCCTTATTGCGAAAGCAGGGCTGGCGGTGCAACGAAAAGCCGTAGCCGCCCGAACATGGGATGCCTTCGGCCTGCAGCGCCTGAACGAGCGCGTCACGTGGCGCACCAAAGGCCTCCCCCTCTAGGCGCAGCATGAACAGATGGTAGCTGTGGCGCGTGCAGGAGGGCGAACGTTTTTGCGGATGCACCCCAGGCAGCCGGGCCAGCCGGGCAGCCAGGTATTTGCCGTTGGCTTCGCGACGTTTGGTTTGTGCTTCCAAACGGTCGAGCTGGCAGTTGAGAACAGCGCCTTGGAACTCCCCCAGGCGGTAATTGCCCGAGATGACATGGTGCTCGTACCAGACTCCCCCCGGCGCCCGCCCGCAATTATGAATGGAACGGCAGGTCGCTGCCAATTCGTCATCATTCGTCGTGATGATGCCACCTTCGCCAGCCGTGAGATTCTTGCTCGATTGAAACGAGAACGACGCAAGATGACCAAGCGAGCCGGCTGGCAGGTTTTTGTAGCGGCCTCCGTGTGCATGCGCGGCGTCCTCGATCACTATCAATCGGCGTTTTCTTGCGATCGCCATCAAAGCGTCCATGTCGGCCACCTGCCCTGCAAAATGGACAGGCATAAGGGCCCGAGTACGCGGCGTGATGGCGGCCTCAACGGACCTGGGATCCAGGTTGAACGTGTCCAGATCAATATCCGCAAAAACAGGGACCATGTTCGCTTCGATGACCGCTGACGCCGTCGAAAAGAATGTGTACGGTGGGATAATGACCTCGTCTTCGGCGCGTAGCCCGGCCGCCAGCAGGCCAACGCGCAAGGACACGGTTCCGTTTGCAACCCCAATGCCGTGCTTGCAACCATGGGCGGCCGCGAAGCGGCTCTCGAACTCGGTCACCTCCCGTCCGTCCAGGCGGCCCCATTTGCCACTGCGCAATACGCGCAGCAGTCGCTTTTCTTCATGTTTGCCAAACTGTGGCCAGGGCGTGAACGACCGGGTGCGAATGGGTCTTCCTCCTAGCAGTGCGAGTTTTCGGGGCATGATTCGGTCTTCTGATTTCGGATGAAAATTCGATTGTCCGTGGCAGTTTTTGTGCGTCAACCCGCGCCGCTCGTGCCATTTCCAGCGGGCAAGCTCTTACCCATATAGATGCACCCGTCCGCCCCGGAGCTGACGCGGCACAGCTCGCGAAAACCCAAACGCTGATAGAAACCGAATGCCGAGATGTTGGCCATGCTCACCCCAAGATGCGCGCCCGGAGAACCTCGGCTGCGCAGTCGGTCCATCACCCGGCCCATCATGCGCCGGCCATAGCCGCGCCCCTGCGCGCGCGCTAACAAGTCAATGTGCAGATGCGAGGGCCATGCCGCATAAGGTTCGGGGCAGAAATAGTCGGGATGATGGTAGCAATCATAGACCTGTTGCACTCGCGTCCACTGGCTCGCATCGCCTTGCGGGACGGGAAACCGGGCACACAAGTCTGGCCGCCATTCCGCCTCGTAACGCTCGTAAAATGCGCGCGAATCCAAAGCGCCGAGGGCGTAGCCGCAAATCCCTTGGCCGTCTTCGAGGATAAGACTCAACTCCGGCTCGTAGGCCAGGTAAGGACCGACAAAGATGCGGCCCAACGCATCGGGGTCTTCGCGGTAAAAGGGCTCGCCGTCTTTGCCATAATCTCCTGTCTTGAGGCAAACATAGTAAGCGCCCGGCTCATCGCCAGGCCGAGCGGACCGAATGGTGCAATCGTTCATAGTAACGAAGACGCCGAGGGCGCCATTTTGCTGCTGGTATGCGTGGTTCCACCGAAAACTGACGGTGCGAACGCTCCGTCGGGGTGCTGGGCCAGCAATCCTTGCAGGCGGGCCACTAGCCCGCCGCGATACGTCCCCGGCAAATGAAAGTCGGACCGGAAAGAGGCTTCCCCATGCGTCGTCATTGATTTGAATTCAATGTAATGTTCGAGTAAATCCAACTCCTCGCGCAGCTCCCAGGCGCGGCGGCTCAGCGCATAGAATAGCGGGCGATGACGAATGTTGGCCAGCCTGGCGCAGAACTCCCGCAGCCGAGTGGCCCGTTGGCGAAAAGTCGCGCTTTGGCCGGCGCTATTTTCACAATTGCCGCTGAGCAAAGCTCTCGCGCCCAGATAAAGCGCCTCGGCCTCCGGCCCCTCCTCATGTGGCAGGTAGTAGCAGTCGCCAAAAAGGACGAGGTCCTCAAGGCTCATAGGCTCACCGAAGCTCGCAAAACGGGGCAGCCACTCTCGCATTGCCTCCCGATAGGCCTGCCGGGGCCTCCATGATTCTTCGCCGCGCATGAACCCCGCCAGCGTGCGAAGCGGCACATAGTTCAAAGCAAACTCATTGTTTGGATTGCTGAGCACACCGCTGACCTCTTTAAGCAATTCAACCCGTCGCCCGGCGTAAGGACCACAGAAAAACCGGCGGCCATCATAATCATTGGCGTGCAGATTGTCCCAAATGACTGGTTTGCGGCGCAACAGCGCTTGCACTTCACGAATGTGAGCGATCGTGATCTCGCGCGAGATGATTTCTGGCCCGGTCCAGAATACGTCAATTTCAGGCAATAACTCGCGGCCAACGGTTGGGAGGTAGGCAAGGCCGCCGAGGTTCTGTTTGGCCATACGGCCACAATAGGCAGTGGGACAGAATAACAGGCCGGCGTGAGGTGACCGCTCGCGCGCCCAATTGAACAGGGCGTTTGCCACGTGGCACTGCGCTGACGCAAGCGAACCGTGCCGCTCGATGTCCCCGCCGTTCATTCGCTCAGGGATGTCGTCGAAGAGCAGAGCAAAGTGCCCGCATCCTAATAAGAACATCTGCTCAAACCGCCTTTTGAGATGGGCCAATTCGGCTTCCTCACTGTACTGGATGTCCAGCCCGGGGCTCAGCGCATAGACAAAGCGAAGCATGCGCTGTTGGCAGGTTTGGATCAGCACACCCAGCGCTTCCGCCTCTTCTTTGGAATAAAGTTCCCTCCACGTCGCTCGCTGCTTCAAATCGTCCTTCGGAGCGTAGAGATAGGTATTCAGACCCCAACCGGCCATCCAATCCAACAGCTCATGACGCTCGTTCTGGGTCCAGGGCTGCCCGTAGAAGCCTTCGATGACTCCCCCCAGCAAAGGGCGTGTCTGTTGCGTTGCCATGCTCGTCTGAGGTAACCCCCACAGCCTACCTAGCCGGCCGCTACTCTGACAAGGCTATTGGCAAATCAATGGCTTCCCCGGTTCGGGGGTTTGCGGCTTGCGATGATCAATTTAATTGGTAATGCCTCAGTGACTACGGGGCTGCCGGCTGAAGCCGGCGTTCCGGACGCGCGGAACGCCGCCTTTAGGCGGCAGCGCCCGCCGTCACTAACCGATTACTTTAATTGATCAATTTAATTTGCTTTCTACCCGCCTTTGCGTAAATTAATTCCTGACCCCTTCAACATCCGCGACAACAAATCTATGAAACGATCAATCGTGTGCCGGATCGGTATCACCCTCATCACTTCCTTTGGCATCGCCAATGCCAAAACAATCGTTGTGAACACCGTCAACAACGCTGACTTCAGCCCAGGTCAGACGAACCTCGTGTACGCCCTCCAACTCCTGGCCGATGGCGACACCATAAACTTCGCCGTCCCGGGCGCAGGCGTCCATACCATTGACACCCCTGCCGATGGGTACCCGCTCATCACCAAGAACAACATCACCATCGACGGCTACAGCCAGCAGCAGCCCGGCTCGGCGGCCTCACCCAATACCGCCTCGCTCCATGAGACCAACAACGCACAAATCACAATCTGCCTCAGCTCCGAGAACGGGAACGCGTTATCCATGTACAGCGCCGTAACCAATTTTGCGGGTATTGATTATCCCAACCTCGGTTTTGGCGATTCCGAACAGGCTATCCTGGGCTTCTTCCGGGCCACAAATGCCTGGGTCAAAGGCATCGCGTTTCTGGCTGCACCTTCCACTTCAACCAGTCAGGCTGCCGGTGGAGTTTGCAAGACCATCTGCTTTGCTGTCGACGCCTCGGATGTCAGCAGCCTGGTGTGCCAGGGCTTTCACGTCAGCGGTTGTTGGTTTGGCGTGGACCCTGTTACCAGGCATGTGGCCTACATGCCCGATGGCGTTACCGTTGCTACGCCTGCTATCTGCATCGCCACCTACGGCACCGGCACAAACGGCACGCCCGGGTTTCCGAACATTGAAAACATGCCGGGCCCCGGCACTATTGGCGTAGCAGCCGGCTCCACAAACCCCCGTGCCGAATTCAACGTCTTCGTTACTGGTTACGGGTTCGACTCCCAGGGCGGCCCCTTCCGAATCTGCGGCAATTTCTGGGGCGTCCTCCCCGATGGCTCGAACCTCGCCGACATCTCCACCCTCAATGGCGGCACGCAACAGGGCGATGCGTTCGTCGAATTCGGCAGTTCTGACGGCATCCTCATCGGCACGGATGGCGATGGCGTCAATGATGCCGACGAAGGCAATCTATTCGGCTCTTACGCAAGTAGCGGCATCGATGTGTATTTCTATGGCTCACAAGGCAAAACGGTGATTGCCGGCAACTCTTTCGGAGTGGACATCCACGGCAACTCCTTTGGCGCCGGACAACTCACCAAGCTCGTTCACCATTTCGATCATGATGACACCTGTGAGGCGCGTTTCGGCAGCGATTTCAACGGCGTGAGCGATGCCTTGGAGGCTAATACCGTCGCCGACTCCGTGTTGTTCGACATCGATAGCACTTCCACAACCAACTCGCATTGGGTGTCAATGCGCGGCAATTCCCTCACCAACACCGCCACCCCATTTGCCAGCAGGCCTCCTATTGGCGATGGCCAGACCAGTTCAGATGGCCAGGACGTCTATGCCAATTTCATCGATATTACCGGCATTAACGGCGCTCTCGACATCATCCCCATCATCGGCGCAGGAACCACCACGACCTCCTTGACCGGCGCCTGCGGCAAACCCGCCGCCGCTCCATACACCAGACTCGTTGTGGACCTCTATGAGGCCGACCCGGCGGTCGGCTCCTTCACGTTCGACACAACCGCCCTGGCAATCGCGCATGGCACAAAGCTAACCATTGCTGTCACTTATTCAAAAGATACCAAACCCGCAATCACAACCATTACCAGGACCGGCAGCCTGACGAGCCTGACGGTTACCAATTCAACCGGGCCCAATTTCGGCATCCAGAAATCATCCACGGTGAACGGTGCCTACGCTTACACCGCGGTGGCCGCCAACGGTTCCGCGAGCTTCACCGATACTAATAACCCGACTTCGTTCTACCGCGCCACGGGTCCCTCTGCTACGGGCCAAACTTCCCCATTCTCGGATGTGTTCACGGTCCCCTGAACGGCTTTGCTTGCTGGGGGTAGGGCAAAAAGGCCCAATCCACGAAGGCGAATTTGCCCGCATTAGAGCCGCGAAAGTTGGGCTAATTGGTCGAAGTGCCTGTCGCGGTCCACGAGGGTCAGACCGTGCTGAATGACCAGTGCCGCGATCCAAATGTCGTTGGTAGGAATCGGGGTCGCCTGAGTGCGGAGTTGCGCAAACAGAGCGGCGTAATGGTGGGTCGTCTGCTCGTCGGGCAGAAGCAAGCGCACGCGCGGCGAATCGAGGAACCGCACCAGGGCGCGCTCGTTCTGTTTTGATCGAACGCCCACCTGGAATCCGGCGCGCAATTCGGCCAGCACCTCAAAGGGCATAAAAACACGCTCGGCTTGGGCGACTGCCTCGACGGCCTCAAGTACCCCGCGGCAAAAATCCACGTAGCGGTTGGTGTCCAGTGCGATCTTCACCGCCAGAGGTCAGGGTCCACGGTGTCTTGGGCCTGAACCGCCGCGTCGAACTTGGGGTCTTCGACCCAGGAGCCGACCAGAGATTGCAGATCATCATAGCGAAGGGTTTCTCCGCCCACTCGCAGCCCCTCAGCAAGGGTTTCAACTGCAACAGTGTTTAGACTCTTGCCTTCTTGCCGGGATTTGCGGCGCAACGCCCGGTCCACGGCCTTGGGCACCCCACGCAAAGTATATTGAACCGCACTGGTCTTCATGCAGGCAGATTATTCAAAAACCGCAGGCAAGTCAATCTTTGGGGGATACTGAATGATGATTTTCACAATTTATTCCCGCGCCAGCAACCACTAAACTATACCATAAACGAGACGACGAGACGCTCAGAGCAAACCCGAAACTGTCATTTCCTTTGACGACAGGTCAGGGTCCACGTTGTCTTGGGCCTGAACCGCCGCGTCGAACTCGGGGTCTTCGACCCACGACCCGACCAGAGATTGCAGAGCGTAGCGTACAAAACAATTCGCGTGCCAAAAAGCAAGTTCAATTAATAATTGTAAGGCGCTGCCAATGGCCATCAGCCAGCGGCTTCCTTTCAAATCTGTAATCCTGCCGAAAGCTTCCTGTCACATGCCCGTGGTCTATTCATTGCGAACACTGAGCGCAGATACCGGAAAAATACCAACGCAACGAACGGAAACTATGAACAGCCTGTTTAAACACTTCAGCAGACAATCAGCGGCTATTGTCTTGGGCGCGGCCATAGTCCTGGCCGGCTCAGCCGTCGCCTTCACCCAGAAACCCAAAACCGAATTCAACGCGCCGGCCCTGGATGAACGGCCCATCTCCCGCGAATTTGGCGGCCATGCCAGCTTCGCCCCGGTTGTTAAAAAGGTCGCGCCGGGCGTGGTCAAAGTTTTCACCATGGTCAAGGTGCACAATACCGCTTTTGATGGGCCCGGCCCTGATATGAATGATCTGCTGCGCCGCTTTTTTGGAGGCCAGCTCCAAATGCCTCGCCGCCAGACGGAGATGCCGCGCCAGGAAGGCATCGGCTCCGGCGTGGTGGTCACTCAGGATGGGTATATCCTGACCAATAACCACGTGGTCGATGGCGCCAATGAGGTCAAAGTCCAACTGTCCGATGGCCGTGAGTTCGTGGCCAAAGTCATCGGCCGGGATGCAAAGACCGATGTCGCGGTCATTAAGATTGATGCCAAGGACCTGCCGGTCGTGCCCATGGCTGACAGCGACAAGGTGGAAGTGGGCGACGTGGTGCTGGCAGTCGGCAATCCGTTCGGCATCGGCCAGACCGTTACCACGGGAATTGTCAGCGCCACCGGGCGCGGCGGCGACCTCGGACTGGATTATGAGGACTTCATCCAAACCGATGCGGCTATCAATCCGGGGAATTCTGGCGGCGCCCTGATCGACACCCAAGGCCGGCTCATTGGGATTAATACAGCCATCCTCAGCCGCAGCGGGGGCAATCAAGGGATTGGTTTCGCCATCCCTTCCAATCTGGCGCGCGATGTCATGGATAGCCTGGTGACCGAGGGCCACGTCACTCGCGGCTATCTTGGTGTTGCCATCCAGGACGTGAATCCCGCCTTGGAAAAGGAATTCCAGCTCAAGGACAACAAAGGCGCGCTCGTGGCCGATGTCACCCCAAAGAGCCCGGCCGAAGAGGCGGGACTCAAAAACGGCGACGTTATCCTCGATTTCAATGGGCGGAAAGTGACGGATAGCCGCCATCTCAAGCTCGAAGTCGCCCGCGCGCATCCGGGTGAAACGGTGCCGGTCAAAATCCTCCGTGATGGACAAACCAAAACCCTGGAGGTGGTTGTAAAGGAGATACCCGGGACCGAGTCGCTCGCCAAGAACGACCAAAACCCCAGCGACGACAGCGGCACGCTCAACGGCGTCTCGGTCGCCGACCTTGATCAGGACGCGCGGCAGCAGCTCAGTTTACCGGGCCATTTAAAAGGGGTGGTGGTCACCCAGGTCGATCCCAGCTCGGCCTCTGCGGAGGCGGGCCTCAAACCGGGCGACGTGATTCAGGAGATTAACCGCAAACCAGTCCAGAACGCCGAGGAGGCGGTGAAAATGACGGAAAATACCACCAGCAAAACCACACTGCTGCGAGTCTGGCGCAATGGCGCCAGTCATTACGTCGTAGTGGACGAGACTAAGGCCGGTTAATTTCCGTTCAGCGAAGCAGAGCCCTCCCGGACCCAGGCGCTCAGGGACGGGAGGGCTTTTTGTTCCCCAATAAAACGCAGATGAACGCACATGAACGGCCTGTCCCGGAGGGACATCCGACAATAGCCCAACGCTTCAGCGTCGGGGAGGGGATGTTGCGGCACTTAGTCCCGGAGGGACGGCTGGCATCTCCTGCAACTATCGATTGTCCCTTGCAGGGCGCATCGGCTACTTTGGAAGCCATGCGAATCCTGGTGGTCGAGGATGATAAGAAGATCGCCTCCTTTGTTATCAATGGTTTGAAACAAAGCGGGTTCGCTGTGGACCATTGCGGCGATGGCGAAGAGGCCCTCATCCGCGCCGAAACCATCGCCTATGACGCCGCTGTCGTAGATGTCATGCTGCCCAGGCTCGATGGGTTGAGCCTCATCCAGCAACTCCGCGCCGGCGGCAAACATCTCCCGGTCCTCATCCTGAGTGCCAAGGCCTCCGTCGATGACCGCGTGCGCGGCCTCCAGGCTGGGGGGGACGATTATTTAACCAAGCCGTTCGCCTTTTCCGAGCTGCTGGCCCGCATCCAGGCCCTCATCAGGCGCGCCACTCACACACCGGAGCCCACCCGGCTCGTTGTGGGCGACCTCACCATGGATTTGCTCAGCCGCGAAGTCCAGCGCGCTGCAGAGCGCATCGAATTGCAACCCCGCGAGTTCGCCTTGCTCGAGTACTTCATGCGCCATGCAAACCGGCCAGTGACCAAGACGATGATCCTCGAGCACATCTTTGATTACAGTTTCGATCCACAGACCAATGTCGTGGATGTCCTGGTCCACCGGCTTCGCAGCAAGGTCGATACAGATAAAGCCATGATTCATACAATTCGCGGGGTCGGCTATGTTCTCCGGCCTGCTTGATGTTGCCCGGCGGAACATCGGGGTCCGCCTGAGCCTCTGGTATGCGCTCATCTTCATCGTGAGCACCGCCGGGGTGTTCATGATCGCTTATTACCTCCTGGCCGCCGCCATCGGCAGCAAAGACCGCGAAGTGCTCGAAGCCCGGCTCAAGGAAGCCGCCGCGGTCTATGATGCCGGCAGCCTCGACGGCTTGCGCAACTGGATACAGGCCCAGCCGACCGCAGTCAAAAACACCATGTTTGTCCAATGGGGCAACCTCCTGCTCAATGCGCCGCCGGATTGGGTCACCTATCGGGACATCCCGGGCTTTCAAGGCTACTTGCGCCTGCCCTTCATCCGCGTCCCCCTCAACGCCGAGCGCGATCTCATCGGTGGCCGCGCCCGCCTCTCGGACGGCTCGCTCCTGGTCATCGGCTGGACCACCAACAGCCGCGAAGCCATCTTAAACCCTCTCCGGCGCACCTTCATCCTTATCGGCAGCGTCTCGCTCGCCCTGGGCTTTGCTGCGGGTGTGTTCCTGGCCCATCAGGCCATGGAACCGATCCAGCAAATCGTGGCCACCGCGCGCTCGATTATCCGCACCGGCCAGCTCGATGCCCGCGTCCCGGTGCGCAAATCCGATGACGAATTGGATGACCTGGTCCGCCTGTTCAACACCCTGCTCGAACAGAATGAGACCCTCATCCGCGCCATGCGCGAATCCCTCGACAACGTCGCCCACGACCTCAGGACCCCCCTGGCCCGCTTGCGCGGCACGGCTGAATTGGCCCTCCAGCCCGGCGCCGACCCCGCCGCCGCGCACGAGGCCCTCGCCGATTGCGTCGAGGAATCCGAGCGCGTTCTCAACATGCTCAATACCTTGATGGACATTACCGAAGCCGAGGCTGGCATGATGAAACTCGAACGGCGCCCAGTGGACCTGTGCCAAATCGCCCGCGAGGTAATCGAGCTGTACGAGTACGTCGCGGAAGAGAAGAAAATCCATGTCACCTGCGATCTGCCCGCCCCTTGCCAGGCCCTGGTCGATCCCACCCGGATGCGACAGGTCTTTGCCAATCTCCTGGATAACGCCATCAAATACACCCCCGAAAACGGCGGCGTGCAGCTCGCCGTTCATTGCGAGCCCAATGAGGCCGTGGCGGTCTTCCGCGATACAGGCATCGGCATCCCTCCGGACGAGCAGGACAAAATCTGGGCGCGACTCTTTCGGGGCGATAAAAGCCGCTCCCAGCGCGGACTCGGTTTGGGCTTGAGCCTCGTGAAGGCCGTTGTCCAGGCCCATGGCGGCAAGGTGAGCGTCAGCAGCCAACTCGACCACGGCTCGGAATTCACTGTGCGCTTGCCTGTAAAAGTGTAAGTTGCGCGCAAATGAAACACCCCGACCGCAACTTGCGTCCCGCGAGTCTCTGCGTCCATGCGGGCGCCTATCACGATGAATCAACCGGCGGCGTCAATACCCCGGTTTTCACTTCCACCGCCTTTGCCTATCCCAACCCGGCGAATGAAAACGTCTATCCCCGCTACTTCAACGTGCCCAACCAGAAGGTCATCGCCAAAAAACTCGCCGCTCTCGAAAACGGCCAGGACGGGCTGGTGTTCGGCTCGGGCATGGCGGCTGTCTCAACCCTTTTTTTTGCCACGCTCAAGCCGGGCGATCACGCCGTTTTTCAGGCGGACCTTTACGGCGGGACCTACCACCTGGCTGCCACCGAGTTGCGCGCTTTCGGCATCCAAATCGATTTGGTCCGCGAGTTGCCCGAGTTCGCCTCGGCACTTCGCCCTAACACGCGCCTGGTCTATATTGAATCGCCTTCCAACCCGCTCCTGCGCTGCGTCGATATCGCGGCCATCGCCAAGATGGCCCGTGAGCGCTCCATCCTGAGCGCTATCGACAACACCTTCGCCACCCCCATCAACCAGAAACCTATCGAGTTGGGCATCGACGTCGTTATCCACAGCGCGACTAAATATCTGAACGGCCACAGCGACATCAACGCCGGCATCGTCATCTCCAACCGCGACGTCATCCGCAACTTAACCGAATACGCCGTCAACCACGGCGGCATGCTCGATGCCCATGCCTGCTACCAGTTAGAGCGCGGACTCAAGACCCTCGCTTTGCGCATCGCTTGTCACAACGAGAACGCCGGGCGCCTCGCCTGGTTTCTGCAAAAGCACCCAGCCGTTGCGCGTGTGCTGTACCCCGGATTACCGGAGCACCCCGACCACTCGATTGCCGCGCGCCAGATGCGCGGCTTCGGCGGCATGGTCTCGTTCGAACTGCGCGATGTCAGCCGCGTTGACACAGTCCTGGCCCGGCTTGAACTGGCCAAGCCCGCTCTGAGCCTGGGCGGTGTCGAGACGCTGGTTTGCGTTCCCAGCCGAACCTCGCATCGCACGATGTCCCCCGAGGAACGCCGCCATGCCGGCATCAGCGACGGCCTCATACGGGTCTCCGTCGGCATTGAAGACATCGAAGACCTCGTGGACGATTTCAACCACGCGTTCGACGGGTGAGTGGGCTGGAGCGGGAGAGCCCTTGAAAGATGGAGGCGCCAACACGACAGGAACAAGAGTAAACGGTGATTCTCGAGGCGGCGGCGAAGAATTAGCAACAGACGCTGGGCATTATGCTGTTTGCTGCAATTTTTTGGTGGCGTTGGCAGTGTCCAAGACGCTGTCACTTTCACCCACCCGGACCGCCCATTCCGTGCGCTAGCGTCATGGACTGCGCCAGCCCTCTGGCGCTTTAGGGCGGTGTCTTGCCCAGCCCACCCTTGCTCCTTGCCATCTGCCAGACGCTGCCCACGAACCCTCCCCACACGCGCCCCGAAAAACCCTTGTTTGGCCGTCTTCGTCCTTCTTCGTCCGTGTTCGTCCAGACCATCCCCACGCGCACTGGGAAAAACTATCCGTCCCATTTGCCCCCCTTCCATTTTCCAAGACCCTGCCGTGTTCACCCACCCGCTCCGCCCATTCCGCGCGCTAGCGTCGTGGACTGCGCCAGCCCTGGCGCTTTAGCGCGGTATCTTGCGTGAGAGTCTCGACTCCCACCTCTAGTGGCATGGCGATTGGCCAGAGCACTGCCCAAAGTCCAAGACCCCTCTCCCATCCTTCGGCCTCCACAACGCTACAACGTTGTCCGGACATCGCGTTTTAGTTATCCACGAAAAACCGTTGTTCAAGCCATATAGCAACCATGCTTCCACAAGCATCCCAATCCCTTTGACTACAAGATGCTTGCAGGAATCCCATCGAGTTAACGAGGTATTTGGCACGTTTACGGCTTTTGTCGCTCCTGAAAGGAAGACAATCTTTTATGAAGTCCAATGAAAGCAACAAAGGCATCGGCTCCAGGTTAGGAACTCTCTGCCTCACTTCGTGCCAAAAGCTCGTCGCTCAAATCCGCAATGCAAAGGAGGCCATTCTCGCCGAGTCGCGCGAATTACTCGACGCCCCGGACCGAATGCTGCGACTCGCGTTGAACGAAGCCGAGGCAATGGCTTGGCAAACTGGATATCCACACCTCCTCTTTCCGGCCCTCGCGACGGAGAAAGTTAGAGGTGTTGCTGATTGGATGCAGCGTCAAATGTCCCTCCAGCGAAACCACTCGATCTCAGCTCCGGCATAGCCGGTACAATGGCTTTCTAACAAACCGAATTAACCGGCAAGCCAGCGTTCGCGCGCAGGTTGGAGAGATTCACCGTGCGCGCGGGGAATCAACGATTGAGTTATGAAAGGCCATTTTCCCGACCGGCCGATCCTGTCAACGCCAGGAGCCGCTATCCGGCTCGCCTGCTTTATTGCGCTATGCGCTATACCATTGTGGCAGGCCCAGGCTCAAACGATACAACCATTCACAAATGCCCTCTCAGACCTTGTGCTAAGCCTGGAACCTCCTTCTGAAAGCATTTGGGCGCATGGCGTAGGGGAGGGGTTTCGACCCGGCACCCAGTCGATCGGTCTGAGTGTCGGAGGCGCCTTTGGCATTGCGAGCTTCGGCAGCCGCGAGGCTCACGATCTGGCCCTCGTTGGCCTCTCCTACGGCCACATGCTCGGCCCCACCTGGGGTCAAGACCATTGGTATCGCGGTAATCTCGAATTCCGACTGGAATTGTTCACAGGGGCGCAATTCTCACCCAGCAGCGATTGGCTCGTGGGTTTGACTCCCCATTTACGCTACAATTTCGCCTCCGGAACCCGTTGGATTCCATTTGTCGATGCCGGTGCCGGTGTGACGGCCACGAGCATCGGGCCTCCCGATTTGAGCGGAACCTTCGAATTCAATCTCCAGGCGGGCACAGGCATCCAATGGTTCTTCAAAGACAACGCAGCCCTCACCCTGGAAACGCGCTATGTCCATTGGTCTTGCGCCGGCATCAGCAAGCCCAACCTCGGTCTTAACGGCGTTACTGAGATGCTCGGCATAACTTTCTTCTTTTGACCAATCCTCGGCGTTCACCCACCCGCCCGCTCCGCCCATTCCGCGCGCTAGCGTCGTGGACTGCGCCAGCCCTCTGGCGCTTTAGGGCGGTGTCTTGCCCAGCCCGCCCTTGCCCTTTGCCATCTGCCAGACGCTACCCACGAACCCTCCCCACACGCGCGCCGAAAAATCTTGGTCAAGGGTTCGAGGGGCTCATTCAGGGGCTGACGTTCCAGGAGGAGGTGTGTGGCACGCCGGCATTGTCTATTCCGCCCACGATCATCACGGCTCCTCCGCCAGGCTTCGCAATTGGCGCCCGGAGCTTGAGCATGGCCGGGTGACCTCCCGGGTCCGTCCCAACGCCTTGGCCGAACCCGAAATCGTCGAGCCGGAGATTGCCAGCAAGGTTCGTGGCTCCAGGGTCGCCGGACGCAGCGAGTTGATCGAGATTGCCGGAAAGTTGTCCATTGTGAGCCGCCGCGTAGTTCTTTATCGCCTGGAGCAACGTGGTCATGGCGTCCACTGCGTGAGTCTGCCGGACAATGGCCTGGTCCTCGGCAGGCAACTCATTCGTTTCAGAATCGGCTATGGCTCGCGAGAGCCGGACATTCTCCCTGCGCAGTCCGCCCAACTCATTGGTCTGCTGCCTCAGCACGCCGACCTCGCCGCGCAGTCGCAGCAGTTCCCGGGGCGGCTCGCTCGGCTGTCGAGCACCGCTTTGGGCACTGACGATCAGGTTTGATAATCGCTCGTTTTCTGCCTCCAACTTAACAATCCTGTCGGTCTGTTTTACCAGCGCCGCGTCCTTCTCGCGCATGCTGGTCTGCCCGAAACGGCCTTTGCGTAGCAGCCGGAGCAATGGCGGCAGATATTAATGATTGCTCAGGCGGAAGAACAGTGCCGGGCCGCTAATGGAGTTTGTCACGACCCAACGGCTGCCGACCTGCGCCAGCGCGCTCGTCACCGGCGTCCAGTTCCCGCTCGACAGGGACATTGTGGACTGTAGCGTCAGGCCCGCTGCCTGGTTGGTGCTCCAGGAGATCACCAATTGGCCGCCCGCTTGGGTGGCCGACAGCGTGGGCGGCAAGGTCGAAAGAGTGACAATCAGCTCCGGGGGAGTCCCGTAATTGTCGTTCAACGAGCTGAAAACATCTCCACCGGGCGCCTGGATAATAAAGCCGAAATACGGGCCATGGGCCGAGAGCACGAACCGGGTCACGTCGAGCGTTTCGACTTGCCCGTAGTTCACATTCGGGGGGAATACCACGGCGCCTATTAATGTCCCTGAATACCAGTTGGACCCGTAAAGCGTCCCCGTGCCGCCATCAAATCCGTAGATATCGACGTTGAGATCCCCCATCGGCAGCCCGTATGGATTGAGCGCCAGCAGCACCGAGGAATAGACCGGGTCCAGCGCCGCGAATTCCAGCCCGCCGCGGATGTTGCCCCCCGTGCTCAAGTACCCGCCGGAATCAACAGTGCCCGAGGAATAAATATTAGCGCACGCCACCGGCAGGATCGAATTGGTGGCGGCTACCGCGCCGACGGTGATCGTGATGGAATTGCTCGCCGCGGCGCCCCCGTTGTCATACGCCACCGCGCTGAGCGTGTAGGTCCCGGCCGGCAAATTCGTCACCGAAGTTCCGTAAGGGGAACTGTAAACGTCATCCACAAGGTTGTCTCCGACGTAGAACTCGACGTCCTGAATCCCATCCGAATCCGTATCGATAGCCATCGCCGTGAAGGCGAAACTGGCCGGAGGCGAGAAAACCGCTTTATCGGCTGGAGCAGTAATAAGGACCGAAGGCGGGACGTTAGGAAGGCTGTTGACCACGTAGATGGTTCCGTAATTCCCGTTGTCGTCGTAATAATCGTAGGTGCCGGGCTGGAGGAACTGAATGCCGGAGCTGTCTGTTTGCGTGCTCCAGCCATCCGTGCCGTAGATGCCATAGGGCCCGCCACCATCGCTGTCCGTCCAGAACACCGAACCCCCCGTGACGATGGTGACCGGGTCTGGCTGCAGCGAAAACATGGTCACATGGACCAGCACGTAGGCGCGCGCCGCCAAAGGCGCCAGGCAAAGTACCCACAACACGAGGAACCGCGCGCCAAAGCCAGGTCGTTGCATAAGAAACTACCTTTCGCGGCCGGAATTGTGGTCTTGGTTAACCAAACTGTCAAGGCCCCTGCGAAGCCCCTGATCCGCACGTAATTTTCTGAAAAGACGAAAAAACTGCTTCTAGGCGCATTTTTTCTGTTGACATGATATAGATAGTATGTCTGTATCACACGCATGTCTGCGCGCATACCCACTCAACATAAGTCCCCCTTCGAAA
>DASYZB010000016.1 GCA_035946615.1 Verrucomicrobiia bacterium | reverse complement strand
CGCCTGCCTGCCCCCCAGCCCCGGGTGTAGCCCCGGGTGTCCCCCCAACCACCCCAGCACCAAGCACCCGCAGCCCCCGGCCCGGAAAAAAACTCGACACCGCAGCGGCGTCAGGTTTATGTTTCTAAAGGCTCCATGACTTTGTGAACGTTGGATCGGACGAAGTTTACGTTGAAGGCGGGCGTGTTGTCATTCGTGCCGCGAAGCCCATGGATTGGACAATCCGCGAGTTCTGCAAAGTCCCCATATTTTTTCAAGGGCAAAAGTATTATTTGCGCTCAAAGTGTAAGGGCGATAAAAACCACCCTGTCGTTTACGAGCTCTCGCCTTGGCCGACGGAACTTCATGAAGCCGCACCCTTCGGGATTATCTATGATGAGGCCTACACTACTGAACGGGACCTGAATGAGGCGAAGAATCGTCACTACAGGTGCAGTTATCTGGCGCTCCTGCCGTTTTATCCATTTCTGGGACTTTTTTGGTCCGGCTTTAAGGATCGCCCTTTGAGTGTTCTGGGTTTTGAGCCGGGCTCCATTACAAAGGCTTCCATCGCGCTCACGTTTAACCTGTTCATTGCAGAGGGGATATTCGTTGGGTGGTTGGCCGGAGGAATGATGACCTACTTCCTGGGCCATCCCAGACTTAGACCCCTTGATTGGGTGCTGATGCTCTTGTTAGGCGCTGATACGATAATGCGCTTCGGACAATCGCTCAAATTGGATGTCACTCGCCACTGGGGCTTTTGCGAGTGGCTTTTGCCTCAAACTCGCCCATGAGACGAGATGGAATGCCGGTTCGTTAAGCGGGTGCGGTTATCCGGACCACCTGCCCTACCTCGAGTGCCATCCAAGTTGCTCCTTTTTTGCAACATAAATCAGGCCCAACGCGTGGACGGCAACCACCAGCAAGTAAAGGCTGGCGAAACTCACCAACGCCATGCAGCCCATCATCGCCACCAGTTGCCCCATCGAATGGGTTGTCCAACCCTCGCGGAACACCAAGGCAATGAGGGCTGCCCCCGCCCCTTGAAAGGCGAACGCTACGCCCAGCAGCACGAGCGAACAGATATATTCCAGGGGCGCCTTTAGAATCGAGGGGATGACTACCAGCGGGTTGGCCGCCGCCACCGAATCCAGTATCGCCACCGCCAGCAGGGCCATTGGAAAATACAAATAACCGAAGACCATCGCCGCGATTGCCACCCATATAAAAGACAATTCACGCGAAGCCCCTATCCAAATGAAAATCCCCAGGGCCGGTCCGAAGCAAAAGAGGAGCAGGCCCAGCAATTTCAGAAAGGGCATCAGCAAGTCTTCCAGAAAATTCCCAATGCCGGGCAGTTCAGGCAATTCCCGGTCCTCAGCCGACGTCGAGTGAAGAATGGATTGGAGGTAAGCAAACAGGTATCCGCCCGTGGCTATCTCGAGGATGAGCCCCATAATAAAGGTCCTAATCGTGCCCAGGCTCATCAGGGCCTGGCCCGCCTTGAATAAGCCCATGATCGCCACCGCGATGATCACGATGAAGACCCCGCCCCCCCGAACAGGATAGCCAAATGCCCCAGGCACACGCTGGAAGAAGCCCTTCTCGACGGCTGGCTGTAAACGCACCTGCAGCGGCGCGCATTCGGCCCCGCAATGCCGGCAGAACTTCCGCTTCACTCGCTCGACCGTGCGCAAAGCCACGCACAACTCACAATAGGCCTGCCGGCATTTCGAACAGTAGAACCGGGCGGGGGCCTTGGGGTGGAACTTGCAGGTCTGAGACGCCGCCCCAAAGCTGGGCATAGGCGGGGGGACAGGCGGCTCAGAAATCAGGGGCGGCGCAAGGGCTACCGCTGGCGGCGGGTCCGCCAGCCGCTCCTCGTCTATGACCTGCGGGCGCGCGACTCCCACGCGAAGGGCAGGGGGCTTGGCCGGATTTGGCGCCAAAACCGACGCCCGATTCAATGGTTCCTCGGCAGGAGAATCGCCATAAAAACGCATCTCGACGCCCCCCAGATGGATGGTCTGCCCGGTCTCGAGCACCGCCTCCACAACAGCCGCCCGGTTGATAAACGTCCCGTTGGTCGAGCCCAAATCCTTGATCATGACCACGCCATCGTTGAGCACGATTTGGCAATGTGACCCCGAAACCGAGCCATCGGGGATTTTCACATCGTTTGCGAAACCGCGCCCGATAAAGTTCGCGCCTGGCTTGAGTTGGATTTCCCAAGCCGCAGGAGAACCCGGATTAACGACCAGGCGCGCCATAGCATGAGCCATTGGTGAGAACGGGTCCCTTGTATCGCAATGTTCAGGGGCTTGTCGATAAAAAAGTAAAAAGGCCGGGAGGATGGTGTTGTGAACGCCAAGAGGGAAACGCACTCAGCGCGAAAAGAGCCAATCCGCCACTCCTGCAAAACCCTAAACGAACCTCGGAAATGCCCAGTGGCTTTCCCCTCGGATGCCAGCAAGTTGGACCATGCCAACCTCACTCCTCCCACACTGCGCCCAAAAAAATTTCAAATAGTTTGACGAGTCTTTGAAAGATTTTGACCCCTCGCTCCGTATAAGAGGATGAGACTCAAATCAATTTCCTATGAAACAGCGCCTGAATACACAAACCGACGCCCTCGCCCGCCTCCGCCATGCCCTGCAGGCTATCACCACCCACCGCGATCTCGCGGAGGAGCTTTTACTGAACGGTGCCGAACACCTCTGGCGCCTTCAAGTGAAAGACCCGCATAAAACAGTCAGTTGGTACGTAGAAAACTGTCTCTGGCATATACGCGATGTGCTCGGGGCTGGCCGCAGCCTCGATTCCCCCAAGCGGAGGTCCTTCAAGTTGAGCATTGAAGACTGCGCCGAATGCCTGGTGGATCCGGAGGACGTTTTGCAGAACGTCTGCGCCCACGACCTCTTTCAACTCCTTCTGGCGGCCCTCGATCCCCTTGACCAGGCCGTGGCGCGCTTGTTGTACGACGGTTTCGGCGTAAGTGAAATCGCCGCTGCCCTTCACATCTCTCATCCGGCAGTCATCCGGCATCGCCGCAAACTTGCTGCCGCCGCACTCAAGTTGGGCGTTTCTCCTAACCACTCCCATCCGCGGTCCTAGCAATTTGTCTCAACAAGCCGAGGCCAGTCCCCCCTCCAAAGAACGAACGCTATCTCAGTTTGTCAAACTTTCTTTTGCTCCGTGCATTTTCTTGTTACCAATTCGCCTCCCAATTTCTTTGTACTATTGTCCAGAGAACTATAAAGCAACGAAGGGGAGAGAAGGGTGTCCTGAACCATGAACGATGCTCATCAACACGAAAAGCAAAGCTTAAGGCTGGTCGCGCTCGAACCGATGCCTTCCTCCTTG
>DASYZB010000015.1 GCA_035946615.1 Verrucomicrobiia bacterium | reverse complement strand
ACGTTCGTCCAATTTTGTATCCGAAGATCATCGGTAGCTTGTTGTAACATAAACCCGGATGCAGAAGTCGGCCAGGAGAGCACTATGTTAGTGCGCGTGTGCGCTATACTTAAGACTGGCGACGGCTGCAAAAGGTAAATCGGACCACCGTAAGGACCGTCACCGCAAGCTAGCAACTTACTGCCATCCTTTGACGAAGCGATTCCCCAAACGCCACCAGCTAAAAAAGTATTTGGCATACCATTCTGCAACCAGGTCGTCCCCGCATCGTCTGAAGTATAAATCTGACCACCCAACTGGACGGCGGCGAGTTTCCTCCCGTCAGCCGACGAGGCGACTGAGGCCCAACCTGCATTAGGGGCATTTGTTGCCGGTGTCCAAGTCACACCGGAGTTCGTTGACGCATAAATTGGACCTGCGTAAGCCACTGCAACCAGCAGGTTTCCATTTGTAGAGGAGGCTACACTAAACCAATTCTCGTACGGTGCGCCTGTTAACGACCAAGTATTGCCAGAATCTTCAGAGATGTAAATTGAACCACCAGCATTGGCTGCAACTAATTTTGAGCCATCGGATGATGATGCAATTGCCAGCCAGAACTCGCTGTATTCTTGGGAGTTCGTCGCTGTTGAATCAGGCGTAAACCAGGTGGCCCCCGAATCTTTGGATAGATGGATTTGGCCGGGAACTTGATTATACAGGCCATCCGAAATTGCGGCAGCCGCCAGCTTGCTCCCATCAGCGGAGCACGTGATAGATTTCCAATAGTTTATTGGCGCATCAGTCTGACTCCAAGTCACGCCATAATCGGAAGAGACATAAATTGACCCGCCATCAACTCCTCCTGCCATTTTGGATCCATCAGCGGAAATGCAAACACAAACCCAATAGGTGTCTGGCGCATTCGTTGCAGCCGTCCAAGCCGCTCCCGAATTGGTTGACACATATAACGATCCCAAATCAGCGGCGGCAATCAAAACCCTTCCATCATCGGAACTCGCGATTTGAACCCAACTGTTATACGGAGCCGTCGTCAATGTCCAAATTTCATCCGCCATGAGATATTGGGCGGCCAAGAAGGTGATGAAGCCAATGCTGGCAAGGCGCGCCAATGCTTTGTTCATAATTCAGATTTGTGGAATGGAGAAAGGAATGTTTATAATTTATTAATTTAAAACAGGCCAAAGTTGAATTACGCCGACAGAGGAGCGTTCACATGAACATAAGCGATCCAGGCAGAATCGGAAACCTGGAATAGCGTTTTTCCCTTTTTCCCCTTAACTTTCTTTTGCGATTTCGCCTCCATTAGTGGGTCGCCCGAGTTGAGCATGGATTCGCCTCCTTTAAGTTATTCCTAATTCTTATCACCCTTAAATTCATATCAGCTTGGCTTAGCGGCTGCTCTTCATCGGGTTGGCCAGACGAACTTAGGGAAAATTTGACCTGCTCCCCCGGCGCACCGTCACCCCGGCGTCCCCCAGCCCTTTTCTAGTTGTGCCTTTGCCCATAACTGCTAAAAACTGGGCGCCGGTTTGATTATCTGCGCTCGATCGGGCGCGCAAGAACAGATGCATTGTCATGAACCTTAAGTTTTCTCGAGGCAGTTTTATCCCTTGCATGTTTGCGGTGGGTTTGACGCTGGCAGCCGTTCCCTCAGCCCGGGCCAATGTCTATGCCACCAACATCAAGCTCGATGGCGGCACGACCAATATTAGCGCTACAGCAGGCGACGTGGTCCAGATCAGTTACGTCCTCAACGAACCAGCCAGTCTTGGGCTGACCATCAACATTCTCTCCGGCTCAAATGTTGTGGCCACTATTCCCGTTGCGGCCAGCGAGTCCGGCGCCCAGCGTGGCTTGAACACTGTCAATTGGGACACCACAGGCGCAGGTTCGGGCACTTACACCATCAGCATCACCGCCCGTTCGAGCGGTTACGCCTATTGGACTCATCTGACATCGGATACGGACCCCAGCACATACGTTTGGGACGGCCAGGGCATCGCTGTCGATCAAAATCCCGGAAGCCTTTATTATGGGCGCGTCTTCATCGCCAATGCCGATACGGGCTCCAACCCCGCCAACACTCCTGGCGACGTGAACGGCATCCTGAAGTTCAACGCCGACGACAGCTTTGCCGACGAAGGCGCCGCCAGCGGCGGCCACGATGGTTACAACTGGAGCGGCCTGGGGCTGAGCCCATGGAAGCTGGCGGTGTCGCAGGACGACCTTGTCTATGTCGATGACATGGGCGGAGGGGGAGTTGTACTGCGCTGGGACCCCCTTATTTCGAGCAACTCTCTCTTTCCGGTGCTGCGTTCCGATAACCGGCCAGCGGGCGCGCACTTGAGCGGCCCCGCCATCGCGGGCACGGGAACCAATACGCAGGTTTGGATGGCAGACAATCAATCCAGTTTCGGCATCTTAAAATGGATTGTCACGACCAACGGCGCCTGCGCCACCAATGACTTGGGCAAAACGGTTGTCGGCATCGGCGGCGATCTTACCCAAAGTCCGTACGCGGTTGCTTTGGATAAATTCGGGAACATCTACACCTGCCAATATATCTCGACGCCCGGCGCAACCCCGCGCGTCTTTCGCTTTCCCGCCTACGACCCCGCGACCAACGGCGGAATGCCGGAACTAACGGCCGATTGGTCCGCCGGCGCAAACGACGATGGATTCGCCAGCGCCAGCGGCCTTGCTGTGGACCCCACCGGCACTTACCTGGCTGTGGCGTTCCAGGGCAGCCCGACGACTGGGGCGCCAATCAACGGGGGCGCCAAGATTCTTTACGCCACCAATGGAGTGCTCGTAACCAACATCGACCTCGCTATCAATGGCTTCCCCAACCAGGACACCGATTGCGCCTGGGATGCCGCGGGCAATCTTTATTACAATGACTATTATGCCGGGTCTTGGCGCGCTGTATCTCCACCCGGCACCAACCAGGCAACTACCGTTGCGGTCTCCATGGTGCAACTCGGCGGAGGCCAACAACTGCCTCCCCCGCAGGTCACACAGATCACCAGCTCAAATGGCGTCATCACCATCGATTTCACCGCGCTGCCGACTGACTCCGCCTCCTCGTTCTCGGTCGTCGGCGCCTCAGTGCCCACAGGGCCTTACCTGGCCGTTTCCGGGGCGACCATTACCCAACTCGGTCCCGGAGTGTTCCGGGCGACCCTTCCCGCAACGGGTTCTGAGCAGTTTTTTAGAATCGCCCGCCAGGGTTCCTCAGCGCCGCCCCAGCCATTTATCACTGGCCTCTCCTTGTCAGGCGGCAACGTCATCCTGACCTTCACCGGCAGTTCCAGCGATTCGCCTTCCGCTTTTACGCTGCTAAGCGCCACTGTCCCTGGCGGCCCCTATGCTCCCGCCGCTTCCGCCTCAATCACCCAGCTTAGCCCAGGGGTCTTCAAGGCCTCCGTCCCGGCCAACGGCCCCGCGCAGTTCTACCGGGTGCAGAGGTGAACGGCCTCCAAGTCGAGTTGCTCCCGCTGGGCGTCTTAGCGCGCATCGAGCGGGGCGCGCCGCTCCAGGACCTTTTGTTCGGCTATGGCGTCGAGTTTCCGTGCGGCGGCCAAGGCCGTTGCAAAGGGTGCCGCATCAAAGTGCTCGCCGGCTCGCTGCCAATCACCCCTGAAGATAAAGAAAGACTCACACCAGGCGAACTGGGCGCAGGCTGGCGCCTGGCCTGCCGGGCGCGGCCACAGAACGATATCAAGCTCGACCTGGCCCAGTGGGAGGCCCCTATCCTGACGGATGATTCTGCCTTCCAGTTCAAGCCGGGCGAAGGCAGGGGCATCGCAATTGACCTGGGCACGACGACCATCGCCGCGCAGTTGCTCGACTTGGAAACGGGCCGTGTCCTGGCCGTTCGAACCGGGTTAAACGCCCAGGCCAAACACGGCGCAGATATTATGAGCCGCATCGAATTTGGCATTGGGCCAAATGGAGGGCTGACACTACAGAAGGTGGTCCGCGACCAATTGCGCATTATGATCCAGGAGTTGCTCAGAGCTGCAACGCAGCCTCGCTCGACTGTAAAGCCGACAGGCCCTCCAAACGACCGGCGCTCCGATATTCCTGAACCGCTTCGCCACGTGGTGATTGTCGGCAACACGGCCATGCACCACTTGTTCTGCGGCCTCTCAGTCGAACCGCTCTCATGCGTCCCGTTCGAACCAACATCACCGGGTTTGCAAGCGTTCTCCGCCGCAGAGCTGGGCTGGGAGTTGCCTGGATACCCGGTCGTCCGTTTTTTACCGTGCCTGGGCGGATTTGTCGGCAGCGACATTCTGGCCGGACTGCTGGCAACCGGCCTACCGGAAAGCAACTCGCTCAACGCATTAATTGATTTAGGCACTAACGGCGAAATAGTTGTCGGCAATTCCGAACGCCTGCTCTGCGCCTCGACGGCGGCTGGGCCGGCATTCGAGGGGGCCCGTATTTCTATGGGCATGCGCGCCGCCAATGGCGCTATCTCTGAAGTGCGCGCTGAGGGTGGGAAACTGGTTTGCCGCACGCTGGGAGCCGGCCGCGCCCGTGGCCTCTGCGGCAGCGGGCTTGTCGATGCCGTCGCCGCAGGGCTCGATCTGGGACTGATTCGCCCCAATGGCCGGCTCTCCCAGGGAACCACTCTCACGCTCACACCCTTCGTCTCGCTCACCCAGGCGGACATCCGCGAGCTGCAACTGGCCAAGGCGGCCATTGCCGCCGGTCTGCGCCTTCTGCTCGAGCAGTGGGGCTCGACCTTTGAACAACTGGAACAGGTTTATTTGGCCGGGGCTTTTGGCAATTATATTAATCACACCTCCGCAGCGCGCATTGGCCTGCTGAATTTTCCACTCGAAAAGGTCCGCCCTGCCGGAAATACCGCTTTGCTCGGGGCTAAAATTGCCCTGTTCAGCCTCGCCGAAAATGGCGGCGCCTATGAGCCGCTGCTGAAGAAGATTCATCATGTTTCCTTGAACGAAGACGCCCGCTTCCAGGATGCGTTTGTGCAGGAGATGGGATTCCCCTAGCCAAATTATGTCCATCATACAGCAAAATCGGTGTAGTGCGAATCCGTCCCAACGGCGAGTGTTTCAGCGGTTGATATGAATTGGAACACCGCAACGCAAGCCGGACCGAGCGACGAAGCACGATGCCAGGTATGTCCTTTGAGCCGCGTCAAGGCGGGGGTAGCGGTGCGCATCCGGCGGCTTTGCGCTGCGCCTGAGCTTCAGAACCGATTGCGGGAACTGGGCTTTTGCGAAGATCAGATCATCCATTTGCTGACGAGCCGCACCAATTTCATCTGCCAGGTCTGCAATACGCGCTTGGCCATTAGCGAGCAACTGGCCCAAATCATTTTGGTTGAGCCCCTGAAAGTCTCAACCTGCTGCGCTGGCACTTAAGGCCTTGCGCCAACTGGCACTGGAACGCGCGCTAGTGGTTAAGAGCTTCTACAACCATTTTTCTCAGGGCCTCGACCCAAAGCGGGTGCTCGTTCAGACAGGGGATGAATCTCAATTCAGTTCCGCCCGATTCTAAGAAACTCGCGCGCCCACGGATGCCGATTTCTTCGAGAGTCTCGAGGCAATCGGAGACAAAAGAGGGACAGATGACCGCCAGCCTTTTCACACCAGCCTGAGCCAGCCGGATCAGTTCATGATCGGTGTAAGGCCTCAACCAGGGGTAACGGCCCAAACGCGATTGAAATGAGACGGAGAATTTGTCCTTGGGCAAAACGGCCTTGGCGGCAAAAGCAGATGCAGTTTCGAAGCATTGCGCCCGGTAACAAGTCGCGTGCGCCGGACTGGCTGCGTCGCAACAGTTCGGCACTGTAAGGCAATGGGAGCCCGTCGGGTCTGACTTGCGGATTTGGCGCTCGGGAATGCCATGGAAACTGAACAACAGGTGATCGTAACCCGGCGTTAAAAAGTCATTCGCATTCGCAACCAGCGCGGTGATGTAGTCAGGCTGATCATAGTAAGGCGGTTGGACCTTTATCTGCATCTGCGGCGCCATTTTGGCAGCCACTTCCTTGACGCGGACCACGGCAGTTTCATAACTCGACATCGCATAGTGCGGAAAGAGCGGGATTAACAGGACATCGTCCACGCCTCTCTGGTTTAATTTCTGAATCGCCTCACGAATGGATGGGTTCTGGTACCGCATCGCCAGTTCAACAGGGATAGGCACTTTGTCCTGCAACAGGCGCTGCAGCTTGCGGCTGCGCACAATCAGGGGCGAGCCTTCCGGCGTCCATATCGAGCGATATGCGTGCGCCGATTGCGCCGGACGCGAGGGAAGAATTGCGAAATGAACGATGCAAAAGCGCGCGAACCAGTTCACATCCAGCACCCGGCCATCCATCAGGAATTCGCGCAGGTAGCGGCGCACGTCCGGCACCGAGGGAGAATCCGGCGAGCCTAAGTTGACAAGCAGCACGCCTTGGCTCATGCAGCGGCGCTAACCTTGGCTTGCCGTGCGGACGACACATTGCGGCCAAAGGCATCGACCCGTTCGGCGACGTTGCAGCCGGAAACAATTGAATCGCTCAACGACACGCCATCTCGATAATGGCCGGCGAAGAACAGGCCTGGGGCCTGCGTTTCCACTTGGTTCATCAACTCACGATAGCGGCCATAACCCAGGTTGTACTGGGGGATGGCTTTCGGATAGTAAACCGAATGCTGAAAGGTCGGAGGGCCCCGGACCCCAAGCAATACGCGAAGGTCTTCACAGGTCAGGGTGATCAATTTTTCCGACGGCAGCGAGGCCAGCTCGGGAAATCGTTCCCCGCCCACATAGCTGGTCAGCGTCAGATGCCCGCGCGGCGCGCGGTTCGGGAACAGGGATGAGGAAAAGATCGTGCCGAGAATTTTGAATCCTTCCGCGCGCGGAATGAGCATGCCGAACCCTTCGCACGGATGGGCGACATCTTCCCTCCTAAACCCAAGAACCACGCTGGCGACGGGCGGGTACCGGATTTCTGAAAAACTCGCGAAGCTCAACGGCGCCTCGATCTTAATCTGCAATTGGGCCAGCTTGTAGGCAGTGCCGGCGTAGATCACGGCGCTATGCTCAGCTCGAGCGGGCCGCCCCGCCTCCATTGATTCGAGCACCCAGCCGCCGTTCATTCGACACAGGCCAGTCACTGCCGTTTCCATCCGGACTGCCGGACCAAGCCGTTCGCGCAACGTCTCAGGGAGCACCTGCAACCCTTCATCAAAGGAAAACTTCGGGGCGCGGTCTTTGGCGATTTCTCCGCGCTTCTTGCGTTCTCGGGCGCCGAGGATTTGTCCTTTGATGAGCGAACCGTACCTGACCTCCAACTGCGCGAGTTTGGGAAATGCTTGAGGCAGCGAGAGCTTATAGGGGTCGCCGGCATACACCCCGGCCACCAGGGCGTCGATGGCGTAATCCAGAAATTCCCGGCCAAGGCGGCGCAGGACAAATTCGGCGATGCTTTCCTCGGGGCCGTCGCGCCGCGGAGGCACAAAAGGCTCGCGCAATAGGGCAAGCTTGGCGGTAGAGGTAAAGAGTTTTGTTGTGAAGAAGCCCAGAGGCGAGCCGGGCATGGCAATCGGGCGCTTGTAGCGCACCAGATAGCGGGCCTGGGCTTCAGACGCGGGCTCGAGCCGGCGGCTTTCCAGGCCCGCATCGCGAACCAGTTGGCCGATTTTGGGCGATGTCTCAAGAATCGTGTTGGGACCGAACTCGGCCAGGTAACCTTCCGCCCGCAGGGACTGAATCACGCCTCCGACGCGTCCGAAGGCCTCATAAACGACCACCGGCAGGCCCTTGCGTTGGAGATAAAAGGCTGCTGTGAGCCCGGTAATGCCGGCACCGATGATGGCAATCGGCTTCAAATGGTCCTTGAATGCTTGCGTTCGGAAACCGGCGCCAAGGTATTATCGAAGCTCATCGCGATGTTCCGGATAAAGAGCCGTCCGGTATCGGTGACTTCCATGCCGCTGGGTGAGCGGCGCACCAGGCCATCGGCCTCGAAGGCGGCCAGCGACTCGATTTCCCGCTCGAAAGTGGATGCGAAATCGATGCCGAGCCGTTGTGACATCGCGGCGTAATCGAGGGAAAGGTCGCACATGACGCGCATGATGACCTCGCGACGGAGTTTGTCTTCCTCTGTCATTAGATAGCCGCGGCTCAGTGGCACCCGGCGCGCATCCAGGGCGCCGTAATATTTCGGAAGGTCCTTTTCGTTTTGCCAATAGACATCCGGTATCTGTGAAATGGAGGACATGCCAAAGCCGTAGATGTCGGCGCCGGCGCGGGTGCTATAGCCCTGGAAATTCCTCTGAAGTTGCTTGCGGTTTTGCGCGACGGCCAATTCGTCGCTTGGGCGCGCAAAATGGTCCATGCCAATATAGACATAGCGATTATTTTCGGTCAGCCGCTCGATTACCGTTTTGAGCAGTTGCAATTTCACCTCAGGCGTTGGCAGGACTTTCTGTTCCAGTATCTTTTGCGCCGGCTTCACCCACGGCACGTGCGCGTAACTGAAGACGGCCAGGCGGTCGGGTTCGAGAGAAAGGACAATGTCCAGCGTGCGGTTAAAGGATTCGACCGTCTGGTGGGGCAGTCCATAGATAAGGTCAAAATTTATTGAATTGAATCCCAGCTCACGAGTCCACCGGAGCACTTGTTCGGTAATGGCCTGTGGCTGGATACGATGCACCGATTCCTGGACGACCGGGTCGAAGTCCTGCACACCCAATGAGGCGCGATTAAAGCCAACCTCGCGCAGGGCGGCGATGTGGTCGCGGGTGAGCCGGCGGGGATCGATCTCGACACCGGCTTCCAGGTCGTCGGAGAAAGTGAACTGGCGGTGGATGATTTCGCCCAGACGCCGAATCTCGTCGGGCTGGAGGAAGGTGGGCGAGCCGCCGCCCCAATGCAATTGGACAACTTTGCGGCGCGGGTTCAGGAGGGTGGCCATCTGAGCGACCTCCTTTTCCACGGCATCCAGGAACGTGCCGGCCTGGCCGTGGTTCAGCGTGATGACCGTCGTGCAACCGCAATACCAGCAGAGGGTCTCGCAGAAGGGAATATGAAAGTAGAGTGACAAGTCTCGCTCGGCGCGGTTGTTTTCGAGAATTCTTTCCGCCAACTCCGGCCAGGTTAGCGTGTCGCTGAAGCGTGTCGCCGGGGGATAAGAAGTGTAGCGCGGGCCTGCTACATTGTACTTCTTGACCAAATCGAGATCGACTTTCAGCGTGCTCATTTGAAACTTCTCACCGTCTTCACCAGGGCCTCGATGTTCTCCAGCTTCGCATTTGGCGGCACACCATGGCCGAGATTAAAAATGTGCCCCGGGGCGCCGCCCATGTCGCGCAGGATTCGGGCAGCTTCGCCGGCTACAATCTCCGGCGTGGTGCTGAGCAGGAACGGATCAATGTTGCCCTGCACAGCAGTTCCACAGGGCAAACCGGCCCGCACTTCGGCCAGGCGCACATTGCAATCTACACCCAAAACCCGAGCGCCGGTATCCGCCAGTTGCGACCAGTTGTCATGAGCGCCTTTTGCAAAAACGATGACCGGCGCGCTCCCTTCCAACGAACCGATGATCTGCTTCATCCAAACCGCGGAAGCGGGCCCGAAACTGCCTTCCGACAGCCCCCCGGCGAGGCTGTCAAAAATCTGGACCGCATCGGCGCCGGCGTCAATTTGGAGTTGGAGAAAGGCCGCCACGGCGCGCGTGAGTTTGGTCATCAGGCGCGAAAAGAGCTTTGGGTCGGAATAAAAGAGGGCTTTGGCCTTTGTGTATTCCTTCACGCCGCCGCCTTCCATCATGAAGTTGGCCAGCGTCCAGGGTGAGCCGGCAAAACCAAGAAGGGCGGTCCGCTCTCCCAAAACAGACCTGACCAAAGGCAGTGCCCTGGCAACGTATTGCAGCCGCTCAGTCACGGGCTCGACCTCCAACCGATCGATGTCCGCTGCTGATTTGAGCAAAAACTCCATTTCAATACCGCCGCTGTCGCGAAACTCATACCGCTGCCCCATGCCTTCGGCCACTACCAGGATGTCGCTGAACAAGATGGCCGCGTCGAAATCAAACCGCCGAATGGGTTGCAAGGTGACCTCGGCGGCCAATTCCGGGGTTTGCACCAATTCAATAAATGAATGCTTCTGCTTGAGAGCGCGATACTCGGGAAGCGCCCGGCCAGCCTGGCGCATCAGCCAGATAGGGGGGCAATCGACCGCCCGGCAATAGCAGGCCTCCAGGAAACGCTGGCGATGGCTCAACTTTGACGTCGGCAACGCGGCTCCGCTGAGGGGCTGCGATAAAACGACCGATTTAGGCGCCGAGACTTTCATTAGAATCGTTTAGCATAAAAGGTAGAGAGAGCGGGGTCAATGGCTACCCATTTATTGCGTTTTTAACGACAAGTTTTGACCAGGGGTTACCAGGGCTTTCTCTGGTTCATTGACGAAACGATCACCCCCCGCAGCGCGAGCGCATCGATGCTGTCGGTTTGCTGATAAATCACCTTGCCCTCGGGATTGAGCAGGACGGTATAAGGGACTTCGCCCTGCCAGTTCGGATCGAAGGCGTCCATGAGCGGGTCGCGCTGGTCAGAGGAGAGAATGAGGTTTCGGCATGAGGCCTGGTGTTTTTTGAGGAATTCGAGCACGTCCTTCTTCTCGTCGGGCGCATTGATAGAAACGGTGACCAACTCGAAATCGCGATGACGGTACATCCGGTTGATGGTGATGAACTGATCGAATTCGGCAACGCATGGAGCGCACCAGGTGGCCCAGAAGTTCACCAGGCGGAACTTGCCGGAGGTATTTTGCCGCAACTCTTTGAGAGTATTTGGATATGCCAAAGAAAGCGATACGGGTTCGTCCGCTAGTTGCTGAAGATAAGCCTGGACGGAGTCTTCTTTGCCGGCCCATTTGGTCGAGCAACCGATGACTTTGGTTTTCGTCACCGCCGGTTCGCCTCCGGCGAGCAGGGCATCGATGGCATCGCGGACATAATGCCTTTGAACTTTCTGTACTCTTTCGGAGTCGTCGATGGCGCCGGCATAGCGCAATTTTCGTTCCTGGTCGAAGACAAAGGCGTGCGGTGTGGCTGCGGGGCCGTAGGAGCGGGCGACCGCCTCGGCATCGCCATCGTAAAGGTAGGGGAAATTAAAATGGCGGTCTCTGGCGCGGATTTTCATTTCGGGAAAGGAGTCGCTGAGGTCGGTCCAGCCGAGTTCATCGAGACGGATGGCCTTGGGGTCGTTGGGCATAATGGCGACTACCGCAACGCCCTTGGTCTGGTAATCTGTTACGAGTTGTTTTATGCGCTCCTCGTAGTACTGGGCGGTGGGGCAATGGTCGCACGTGCAGATGACGACGAGAACCTTGGCTTGTGCGAAGTCCTTCAAGGCGTGATTTTTGCCATCGACACCAGGGAGGTTGAAATCAGGGGCGGATGCACCGAGCGAGAGTGTATGAGGCTGGAAGTCAGCGGCGAGGACGCGTCCGAGCATCGCCAGGCCCGTAACTAGCCAGAGGCAAATTGATTTCATAACCCCCACTTTACCTCAAAAAATGAAGGCGAACGAGGGAAAATTGGCTGGTCGGTGGTCGGCAGGTCGGCTGACGACTTTGCTTCCACCAGTTGCCCTCCCCTGGCTCTTTTAATTTGAGTCAACTCGTCGCCGCCTTCGCTCGGCGCAAAATTATGGCAATCGTTATCCATTCCCGCTAAGCTCCCGGCTTTATGGGATTGGGATTGAATTGCCTGATGGCCTTGCTGGCGTTGCCGGTGTTGGGCGCAGAACAGACGATTGATTTTGGCTCGTTGAACGAGGGACAAACTCCGCCTGGCTTTCGCAGCGCGGTGACGGGCCAGGGCAAGCCGGGGGATTGGCGGATTGTTATGGATGATGTGCCGCCGCTGATGGCGCGCCTGTCGCCCGGCGGCCGTGGCGCCACCAAACGGGCCGTTCTGGCGCAATTGGCGCGGGACACAACTGATGAGCATTTCCCCTTGCTCATTTTCGAGGACGAAACCTTTGGCGATTTCAAGCTGACCACGAGCTTTAAAATCGTCGATGGCCGCTTCGAGGAGATGGCCGGCATCGCTTTCCGGGTGCAGGACGAGCGGAACTATTACGTGGTGCGGGCCAGTTCGTTGGGAAACAATTTTAGGTTTTACAAGGTGCTCAATGGCAGCCGGGGACCCCTGGTCGGCCCGCAGCTATCGATCCCGCCCGGGGGGTGGCACCAACTCACAATCGAATGCCATGGCAGCGACATCGCCTGTTCACTGGATGGCAAGCAACTCATCTCGGTCAGTGACAAAGCCAATCCGCTCACCAGCGGGAAAATCGCTTTTTGGACCAAATCCGATTCCGTGAGCTATTTTGGCGATACAAAAATCGTTTATACGCCGCTGCAGCCGCCGGCGGTCGCACTGGTCCGCAAGGCGCTAAAGAAATACAACCGGTTGCTTGCGTTGAAGATTTATGTTCCCGGCAAAGAGCCCCGAACGACACGGGTTGTAGCCAGCCAGGATGAGAAGGAGCTGGGCCAGCCAGGGAGCCATACCGAAATGGAAGTCATCGCGCGCGGCGAAACCTACTACGGCAAGGAGAACGGCGTCGTCTCGGTCATCGCGCCGTTACGTGATCGAAATGGAGATGCCATCGCGGCGGTGCGCGTGACGATGAAATCATTTCCAGGACAAACCGAGGCCAATGCTATTGTGCGAGCGACCCCGATTGTGAAGGAACTGCAAAGCAGTATTCAGTCGCTCGATGACCTGACGGATTAGCGGATTAGGGCGGTTAGCGCTTGACGGTATCCGGGCCAAGTGAAGAGGTGGAATTGCCCAATGCCGCTGCGGGCGGCAAACTGTTGGTCGTGCGGGAGGCATCAGCGGTTTTAGGCGCGGGAACATCCCGAGCCGAGACAACCCGCATACCACCCACGACGTTGATGTGGCCGTCCTGGTCCATTCGCAGGCGAGGGCGGGTGTTGGCGTATTCGTACTTCTGGCGGACGAGCAGATCGCCATCCGGATTGAAGACCGTATAGCTGAAGGAGGTGGCGCCGTTTTGATAAATCAAGTGCAGGTTGCTGTCCTGATCGACTTGCGGGTCCGGGTGGCCAAACGAGACGATTGGCCCCACCTGGAAGACCCGAAAGACTTTGCCGTATTGATTAACCACTCTCAAATAGAGGCGCAACTCGCCTTTGAGATAATTGGCCTGCTGCAGGATGTACTTTCGGATTTCGGGAAAGCTGTCGGGGGCTCCGGGTTTTTTGGGCACCCCGACCTCCTGCTCCCACAGCTTGGCGCCATCAATAATATCGAAATACTGAGGCGCGCTGGTAATTTCCCGGCCCCATTGCGGGATGCGGACGGTGGCAATCACGTCGTAATGTCCCGGCTCAGTAATTGAAAAATAAGGGGCTAAATTGACGTGTTTAATCGCCACCTTCGAGGACTCGAGGTCAAACTCGCCTGCCACAGGAACCTCGCCCAGTTTGGCCACGATAGGGCCGTCGCGCATTTCCACAAAGAACACCAGCCAATCTGAGCCGGCGCCCAAGTGAAGGGTTTGCCCGGAAAGATTGGTGATGCGCACGGCTGCCGGCAAGGTCTCGCCTTGCAAAAACTGGAGTTGGTCCTGGGTCACCTGGACGGTGACCTGGGCGCGAGCAGCGAGCAGCGAACCACTCAGGAGGAGCAGGCAAAGGCCGGAAACTTTCATCAGACTACTCTAAACAGACGCCCCGCAGGAGCAAGCAGAAAGGCAGAAAGGCAGAGGCAGAAACAATTACTGAAGCCGCATCTCAACGGCTTTCAGCACCGCTTCAGGGCTCAAAGCGCGGAGACATTCGAATGGTTTGAAATAATGGCAGCGTGATTTCATGCAAGGGACACAGGACAACCGCAATTGCAAGACATGGTCGAGCTGCCCATAAGGCCCTGTTCGGCGCGGTTCTGTCGGTCCAAACAAGGCCACCACTGGCCGCTGTAAAGCGGCGGCCACGTGCATCGGGCCGGTGTCATTGGTCACGATGAGTTCGCCACGCCGTATCCACTCGACCATTTCGCCCAGCGAAAGGCGGCCGGTCAAATCCAGGCAGCGTTGCGGGCTGGCGCTCGAGAGCAGTTCGCCCAAAGGCATGTCCTCGGGCCCACCCAAAACGGCGAATCGAAATTCAGACGGCAACTCAGCCAGGCGCCGCAATAGCCGGGCAAACGATTCGGCAGGCCAGCGTTTATTAAGCCAGCGGGCGCCCGGCTGAATGAGTATCCAGCGGGCAGCATCGATTGGCCATTTCTGGCGGATAGCAGCGGCGTGTTCGGGCCGAGGCGGCAGCCATTCGAAGGCCGGGGCCCTTGGGACTCCCAGCAGCGGAAGCACCCTCAAGTACCAATCGACGGCGTGCGTATGAAAGGAAGGGCGGGTGGCGACGGCATCATAGAACCCACGCGCGCCCTCGCGGGGTTCATCCAGACCGACGGTGAGAGCGCCGTTGGCGAGCCAGGCGAAGACCCCGCTGCGTAAGAGGCATTGCAGGTCAATGACCCAGTCAAAGCCCTGGCGGCGCGTCCATTGGACGCTGGTCCAGAGGTCGCGCCAATTGCCCGGCGCAGCCCACCGTCGGCGATCAAACCGGACCACCCCGGCCAGATCGGGGTCTCCTTCGAGCAACGGGGCCAGGCGAGTTTCGATCCACCAGAAGATTTGGCTGGCGGGCAAGTGGCGTTTAATATGGCGCAGCACTGGGATAGCCTGCACCACGTCACCCAGCGAACTGGGTTTGAGAATGAGGATTTTCACCTCACTTGCCGAAGGCCAAACGTTCCGCTAAGCGAGGAGGCAACCCGGCATCAATGATCTTTTTCTGGGCCGCGGCAATATCGTACTCGAGGCGGCGCAACTCGATGGTGCCTTCATCGACATCATAGACAACATAAGCGGCCTTGGGATTATTATCGCGAGGCTGGCCAATGGCGCCGACATTGATGAAGTACTTCTTGCCGGCTTCGATCTTGAATTTGGAATAGGTCCCGCCGCGGACCATGCTGTCGCGGATGAAAGCCACCGGGACATGCGTGTGGCCGAAGAAGCAGACGCCGGTATTCTGGTAAGTGAAACTGGCGGCGGCGGCGAGTTTATCGAAGACATAGCCCCAGCGCTGAGGTCCATCCAGCGTGGCATGGACGATAGTAAAGGTAGTGACCATCCGCACGTACTTCAGGTCACGCAGCCACGATTTGTCCTCCGGCGACAATTGTTTGCGGGTCCAGTTGACGGCCTCGGCGGCAGCCGGGTTAAATCCGTCCAACGGCCCGTCTGCCGAGCAGTACTCATCATGATTGCCTTTGACGCACGGGATGTTCATCCGGCGCACAATGTCGAGGCATTCCTTTGGGTTGGCATTGTAGCCGACGATGTCCCCGAGGCAGGCATAATGCGTGCATCTCTGCTGTTTAATATCCTCGAGCACAACCTGGAAAGCCTCGAGGTTGGCGTGGATATCCGCTATGATGGCAAACTTCATGTCACCTTACGATTTCAAACCCGCGAAATTCTGATCTGGCTTCGTCCCAACTGACCTGCTCGTCTCGAATAAAATGATCGAGGCCCGAGTCGCGTATGGCCTGACGAAAGGCCTCCAGTTCTCCCCGGCTGCCCTCAGCGACCAAGTGGACCCGACCATCCGCCAGATTACGCACCGTGCCGCTCACTTCGTATCCGGCGGCGACTGCTTTGACTGTGTAGCGGAATCCAACGCCCTGCACACTGCCCGAGTAAAAAATCTGCATCTGCTGGCGGTTCACTGTTAATTGTCCCGCGCCAATCTGCCATAAGCGCCCGCTCCCGGGGAGAAAAAACAGCCCTAAACCCCGTTGGACCGGTGGATAAAGCCATACCAGAGGCGGCGGCGCAACGTATTTTTGCGTGGTTTTTGAGCGCATTGGGGAAATACCCGACTCCCATCGGCATCCTGGCCCCAGTCGAATGGAGATGTCGGCAATTACCCTTTTCGCCGTTGGGCGCGGCGCTTGGCTTCCAGCAAACGGCTGGTAGTGCTGGGGGCCGGTTGCTCGGGCGGGGCTGGCGCTGCGCTTGGGGGGGCTTCTGGGGAGCCGGGCTGGGCTGGGCCGGCAATCGGTTTGTCGTGCAGCGGCTCAGCCGGGGTGTGCTCCGGACGGAACAGGTCCGGGCTGGGTTCCTGGGGTTGGGCACTCCGGGTCGAGCGTACCTGGTCGCGGCGTGCCAGGAGGGCGGCAAGAGATTCTTCGGCTTGAGCCGGCCGCGCCGCACCGCGCCAGAAAAAGACCCGGCTCCGTATGATTTGCCAGGCGCGTTGCCACTGGTCTGGCTCGATCTGAATGCGGCGCACCCCGACATCTATCGTAAACAAGAGGAGGGCAAACTGCAGAAGCGTTTCCCACAAGTCGCGCGGCTGGAAGGTCTTCTTGCGGTCATGATCGAAGGGGTCGAGACCTGGAATTGCCGGGTCCAGTATCTTCCCACCGCCGCTCACGGCAATGCGCCGCAAGAGATTGAAATTTGGGCCAATGGCCAGGAACTCGGGCGAATAGTTAACGCTCGCCCCGACGAATTGAGAGGCTCGGACCTTATTGTCTTTGATGTCCATTACATTCAGCGAGTAAGCGCCGACGTCCTTGGTTTGAAAATGGGCTTCGTAATGCCCGGGGCCGGTCTGTTCGAGGCGCACCATCTGGCGTTGGCCTTTTGGGCTGACGACGGCGGTTTGCAAATTGAGAAAGTTGCGGTAGTTGCCTTGGTCGTCGAGCGCCTCGACATTGATTAGGCCTTCTCCTTTCTCAACGGTGACGTCGGTGGTGAAATCGGCGCTGTCGAGCCGGCGCAGGCTCCATTGTCCAATCTGCGACCAGAACTGGCGGTACTTGTCCCAATTCAGCCAGAGCTTTGCCCAGCGCGATTTGGCATCGGAGGTGAAAGCCACAGCCCGGCCCAGGCCGTATTGCCAGTGTGCCAGGAGGGGGTCGCCTTTATCGGTCCAGAGGGGTGTTTCAGCGCGGGCTTTAGGGGTCGTGGCGACATAGCCCAGCAACGGGGGATAATCCGCTGCGCTAATCCCGCGCACGACCTCGCTCATCGAGCGGACCTGCGGTTTGAACGGCTCCTCGTAAATGGCGGACTTCAAGATGACAGCGGTCTCCTTGATGAAAATCTGGGGCAGGTCGTTTGGTGAAGTGACGTTGTAAAAGCGGCCTCTGCCCTGGTCAGCCATCCAGATCATTGTATCGGGCCCCGCGTGGCCGGAGATAAGCACGGTGCTGACGGTTATCCGGTCCCCTACAATGGCCTGCATGAGGGCCTGGCTTGGCGGGCCGGGGTCGCCATCGCTAAAGACAATGATGTGTTTAAGGTTCGCCGTGGATTTCTTGAGCGCCTCGTGGGCCATGCTCATAATCTGTTGGAAACTGCCCAGGTCCCCCTGGTTCATGCCGGCTATCTGGCGGGCGAGGGCTGTTTTGGCGCCGACCTTTTGCAGCGGAAAGACCCAATGCTCATCGCCATCCCACAACAGCACTCCCATTTCATCCGTCGGTCCCAGCGCTGCCAGAACCCCTTGGGCGCAATCGCGAGCGACCTGGTTGCCGTCATTGAATTCCATGCCGTGCATAATGAGCACCACGGCGCCACTGGGCAGGACCTTCTTGCTGTCGAGTTCCATGTTCACCGGCAGTGTGGATTCCAGCGGTGTGCCGCGATAACCGCCGGCAGCATAGGTTTGGTCGCCGCCCACACACACCAGTCCAACCCCAAAATCGCGCACGGCGCTTTCGAGCAGCTTGAGGCGGTCATTGCCCAAATCGCCGGCGGCGAGGTTGCTGATGAAGATGGCATCATAGCTCTGCATCTCGGCCAACGTTCCCGGAAAACCTTTAAGCCCGACCAGGCTGAGCTCGATGCGCGAATTCTGCAGGGCGGCGGCCAGTTGCCGGTCCTGGTCTGGCTCCGCCGAGACAATCAGAACGCGCGGCTGGCCATAGACTGTCGTAAAGGACGAGGCCCGGTTGTTTTGAGGCAACGGGTCGCCCGGGGCATCGACGCGGACATCGTAACTGTAAAAGCCGGGGTCCGACAGAGTTTGCGGAAATGTGAAAAGGTTCTTGCCCGCCGACAGTTCGACCTTCTGCTCGCCCAGATATTGTTCGTTGCGATACAGGCGAACGGTGGCGGTTTGGGCCGCTTCCGCTTGCACGAAAATCTTTACATCGAACACTTGCCCTTTTTTGAGGCGAGCGGGCATTTGGACCTTTTGGACTGAAACATCATTGGCGCGTGTGACGCCCATCGGCAGGACATCGATGGTAACCCCGAGCGGTTTGGCGGCGAGGACCGCGCTCATGGCGTCGCCCACATTCTCGTTGCCGTCACTCAGCAGAACCAGGCGCTTCTGGCCGGTTTCAGGGAAGGCGGCAGTGCCAAGCCGGATGGCGGCGGCCAAATCTGTGCGTTCAGCCCCCACAACGGCCTGGACTTTCTGGAGATCGACTGCCGAGTTTGGGGTTGATTCAATGCTGGCCTCGGCGCCGAACACAATCACGCCGGACTTATCCACCTTCTTCATCAGCTTGGCCGTCTTATTGACGTACTCTCTGGCGGCCTCTTGTTGGGGCGAGGGAATGCTCTCCGAACGGTCCAAGAGGAAGAAGACGTTCATGCCCTCGACGGGCAAGAGCCATTGGAGCCCGGCGATAGCGAAGACGATGGCCAGCAGAACGAGCACCCGGATTACCAAAGCGGTCCAGCGCCTCCAGGAACTGACCTGCACGTCGCTCTTGATGCCAAACCAAAGCACCCAGCCCAACGCCGGAATCAGCAGCAGCAGATGATAGGGATGGGTGAATTGGAAATTCATTTCCGGATAAACTTCTGCACCCGGTGATTTTGAGAATCGGCCACGTACAGGTTCCCAGCCGAATCCAGGGCAAGGCTCCAGGGATTGCTAAACTGGCCCGGAAGGACGCCGGGGCCGCCGATGATCTCGATGGGCTGGTCATTAGCATCGAACACCTGCAAGCGGCTGTTGCCGAACTCGCAGACAAACTGGCGCCCGTCCGAATCGACGCAGATATCGTAGGGATAGCTGAATTCGCCCTTGCCGCGCCCGGCCCGCCCAAAAGCGCGGATGAACTTGCCGTCTGTTGAAAAGATTTGGATGCGATGGTTGCACGAGTCCGCCACATACAGCCGGTCTCGGGCGATGCATATCCCTTCGGCACGATTGAATTCGCCGGGGCCTGTGCCGGGTTTTCCGTAACTGGCAACGAAAGCAGGGGCTTTCCCGCGCTCAATGTCGCCCGCCCCAAACACGAACTTCTGGATACGTTCGGCCATGCCATATTCGCTGATGAATATCTCCCGGCGCGAATTCATGGCCACGGAACGCGGCATCGAAAATTGGCCTGAATTGGTCCCTTTCCGGCCCCATTGCAGCAGGAGTTTGCCGTCGGTCGAGAAATGATTCACGCGCTGGTAATGCGGCTCGACGACGATGATGTTGCCATCGCAATCACGGCCCATCCCCTTGGGCTTGCCCAAGTCGGTTTGGGGCATCTGCCAGGAGAGAAGAAACTTCCCTTGCGGCGAGAACTTTTGGACGCGGCCCGTCATATCGACGACATAGAGGTTGTCCTGAGCGTCCACCGCCACCGAGCGGGGTTTGTTCAACTGACCGACACCGGTGCCGCGCGAGCCGATAATCTCCACACGGCTGAAGATGGCGCTGTTCAAAGGGGCCTCATTGGCACCGGATTGTGGCGTGCAGGAAAGGCAGGAGGCCAAAACGGCACATAGCGCAAACATTAATAAGAGGCCCATCGCTGTGGCCGGGGGCGGGGGCGCTCCGCCTTTGAGCGAATGTATCCAGAGGCGCCAGCCTTGATAAAGAACCAATGGGACGAGTGCCAGGACCAGCAGCGTGAGGCATAAGGCATTCACCTGGGCATTGTAGCCGTAGTGGAGCAGATTGAATATGCGCAAGGCCAAGGTCTCGCCGCCCGGGGGCACGACCAGGATGATTGATTCCACATCCCACAGGCACAAGAGAAACACAATATACCAGCCGGCGACGATTTGGGGGGCAATCTCAGGCCAATGAACATGGCGCAACATTTGCCAGCGCGTGGTGCCATTCAAACGCGCTACATCAATCAGGTCCGAATCGACGCTCTGGAGGGCGTGGCGCGCCCCGTTCCAGCCCAGCGCCGAGTAGCGAATCGCAAAGGCCACGAGCACGATGCCGGCGCTCTGATAAAAAACCGACGACCAGGGCCGGTTAAATACCCAGATCAAACCGATGCCAAGAATCACCCCGGGTGTGAGGAAGGGAAACCAAAGGACGTTGGAAACAAGCGCCCGCGAGCGCTCGAATGAATGCTGCAAAAACGAGTTGAACACCACCCCCAGAATGCTTACAGCGGTGGCCGACACAGCCGCGAACCAAAACGAGTTCCAGACGGCGCTTTGGCCGGCGGCCAGCGCCCCGGGCAGCTCGGTCCAGGTGCGGCTGACGGAGAGGATTTGAACCAGGGGCAGGCAAGAGGCCACCAGGACCAGAAGGACGCTGCAGGCGCCGCAAGCCCAAAACCACAACGGTCCGAGTTGGCGCCGGAAAAGGGGCGCCGGCACAGGCATCGACCAGTGCGGCCAGGGGATTTGGCGCCGGGAAAGCCACAGTAACAGCAGGAAGGGCCCCGCTATGAGCGGCCAGGCCATCCGCAACGCACCCCAGGAATCGAAGGTGGTATTGAATAAAATCCAGCTCTCTGCGGGGAAGACTTTGACCTGCAAGATAGCGGGGACGGAGAAATTATTGAGTGCCAGGACAAAGGTCAGCACCGCCGCCTGAACCAGAGCGCCCCGGGCAAGCGGGAAGAGCAAAGCGCGAATGAGCGGCCAGCCGCTCACCAGCATGTCGCTTTCGAGCTGGGCCGGTTCGAGCCGCTGCCAGGAGCTGGAGACCGCGAACAATGTTATAGGCCAGAGCAGCAGTCCCAAAATCCATACCGCGCCGCCCAGCGAGAAGATGTCGAAGGGCAGGAACCGGCGCCAGACACCGGTGTGTCCCAGGAGATGGAGCCAGCAGTTGGTCACCACGAAGGGCGGCAGAGCCAGGGCGATAATCGCTGCGGCTGCGAACCCGGTCCGCCATCGCCCGCTCAAACTCGCCAGCCATAGGGCCGAGATGAATCCCATCGTAACGGCCAGGACAGTCGAGAGCGTGGCGACCAGCAGACTGTTTGTGAGCAGGTAAAAATTCAATCGCGATTACGCAGGAAGATTATTGTCATCTCAAAAAAATCCGGTTCAATTCGGTGGTAACGTCGTCCAGGTCACGCAGCAAGGGCGCCCAGTCGGGCTTGAGGGTTGGGGTGGAGACCTCGCTTGGGTCGGCGCCTTCAAGGGCCTTGTCAGTGACCAATTGCCTGACGATTTCCTTGCTTTGCAGGAAGTCGAACAACTCTTGGGCGGCTTGGATGTGAGGGGCGCCGCGGGTGATAGCGACCGTGTTGGGGATGAGCAAGGTCTCCGAGTTGATGGGAAGGCCCATGATCGGCAAACCTTCGCGTTGTCCGCTGGCAATGTCATCCGAATCTGTCAGGCCCAGCCACGCTTCGCCTTGGCCGACGAATTTGACGACAACGGAATTGCCGTCCACCAGGAAGGGATGATTGGCTGCCAGGGCGCGGCACCAGGAAAGCCACAGGGCCAGACCCCAAAGCTGGCGGAGGGCCTGGAGATGAGTGGCGGTGGTGCCAAACTGGGGATAAGCCAGAGCCACTTTTCCTTTCCAGAGGGCGTTAGTCAGATCAAGCAGTGACCGCGGCGCAGAGGCCGGTGAGAGCCAGTTTGTATTGATGACCAAGCGCCGGCTGCGGTATCCGAAGGCGGCCCAGCCGTTGGTTTCTCGGAAAACGGCCCGAGCGGCAAGCTGCCGGGTGCGCATCTCTTCGTTACCCCAAAAGACATCACATTGCGGATGCGCCCGTTCGGCCAAAAGTCGATTGGCAACGCCGACCGTCTTGACGGCTTCATTGTCATAAACCGGGCGGACCACGATGCCGGTGCGCTTCTGGAATTGGCGGAAAATCGGTTCGGCATAGACCTGGTCCTGGGCGCAGTAAGCAACGACCTCCTTGCCAGGCGGCTTACTGGCGTTGTGAGCAAGCCAAACCGCCCCCAGAAAAATAAGGATGAGGACTGGCGCCCAGAGAATCGCGGGCCAGCGACTTTGGCGGGGTTCGCCTTTCAAACGGTCCTCCGGTGATAGTACCACCACTCGATGAGCAGGACCGCCAGGCCCAGCAATGCCATGGTGCGCCACAGCTCCATATTGGCCCGCTGCATGGTGGTGGCTGCAACCGTGGTGTATTGGCCCATGCGCAATTGGTCGCGTGGTGTGATGTTGCTCTCTGCGCTGTCCAACAAGTTTACGCAAAAGACCGTTTCGTTTGTGCCCAAGCGCACCCGGTACTCGCCCTGGCGATAGGTTTCCCCAAAAACAAACTCCGCGGAGCTGGGATCGAGATTAAACGTTTTGATTGCGCCGCCCGGCAATGTGACCTGCGCGGTTTTTTCCGGATGGGCCAGGGGCAGATGGAAAGCGTCACCGGCTTTAACCAGGAGCTGGCTGCCCCTGGCGTTGGCAGGGTTGAGCCACTCGACGGTATTGGCGATGAAGATGGGGAAGGAAATGCGCAACGGCCAGTTGCTTTGAAGGGTATCGAACCCGATCCAGATGATGCGCTGGCGGCCCAATTCCCCCGCCAGAATCAAAGAGTCTCGGGGCGAATCCACCAGGGAAATGGCCCACGCCGGCACTTTGGCCTCGAACCCTTCGGCCACCTGGACATTGTCCATCCCGGCATAACGCAGCAGTGGATGGGTGCTTTTCCAATCGACAATGGGAGGTCCTTCAACGGGGGTGACCGCCGGGACCCAATTGGTGTTGACGACGTGAATCGCCAGCACGTTGCCGGCGGGCCAAACCGAGGGAGTTACATCGTCCAGCACCACAAAATCAAAACCACTTGCCGGGTCCAGCAATTGGCTGGCGGTGCTCAGCTCGACATTGGGCACGGCGCGCAGGGCCTTCTCGAGCAAGCGGTTTCCGCGGGTTACCAACAGCACCTTCACCGGACGGGGCAGGAGGCTGACAATGCTGGCCTGGTTATCGGCCGCTAAATCATCTTTAAGGCCCAATCGCAGGTTGAAAACACCGTCGCGCGTTTGAGTTGCCAGGAAGACTTGAGGGGTGGTTGCCCCAGCAGGAAGGGTCAGCGGGCGCGTTTCCAGCAAATGCCCCTCGAAGAGCAGTTCGAGATCGGTCTGGAGGCTATTGGATGAAGAATTAGCGATGCTGACGTAAACCGCGCGCTGGCGGGCGTTCTCGGGGTTGGCGCGGACATCCAGGGCCGTGATGCCGGCGTTATTCGAGCTGTGCCCGACCTTGTGATAGACCAGCGGGAGGGCTTTGTTTTCAAATTCGCTCAGGTCGGGCACCGCGCCGTCGCTGAAGAGGTGAATTTGGGCGCCGCGCTGGTCGCGCACGAGAGACTCGGCCATACGCAGGGCGGGCACCAGGCGGGTGGGCCCGTCAGAACAGACACAGGCCTGAAGGGCGCGGCGCAAAGCGGCTTTCTCGCCCGTGGCCGACTGTTTGACCTCGGTGTTGGCGCCGGCCTGGACGACGACCATTTGTTCGTTGTTGGCCAGGGTATCGACCCATTTGAGGGCCTCGGCGCGGGCCTTTTCGAAACGCGAAGGGGACTCGTCTGTGGCTTGCATGGAGGCGGAAGCATCCAGGATGAGAACGCGCAATTGGGCCGGTTTCATTTTGGCGGCGAAATAGGGCCGGGACAAAGCGAGGACGGCCAGGAGCAGCAAGAGGATTTGAAGGATGAGCAGCCAGTTCTTGCGAAGTTTCTGGAACGGGGCGCTGGCCTGGGTTTCAGCCAGGAACTTTTGCCAAAGAATGGTGCTGGAGACCAGCTTGACCACTCGCTTGCGCTTGAGCAAATAGAACACAATCACCACGGGAATCGTGGCGGCAAACGCGAAAGCGGCTGGGGCGAGAAAGTGCATTTAAGCGCGGTGTTTAGGCCCAAACCTCCGCCTGGCGAAGCTGTTTGAGCAGGAGGGCTTCGAGCGATGTGTTCGAAGGGGCGGTAAAAAAGGTGATGCCGCGCCCCCGGCAAAACTCACGCAAGCGCTGGATATAATTCTGAACGGCTTGCCGGTAGGCCTTCAGACGATAGCGGCCAAAAGTGACCTCCTGCATGGCGCCGGTTTCGGAATCCACCAGGCGCAGGTCGCCGAAAGTGGCCGGAGCGAGCTCTTCGGGGGCCAGGATTTGGACGAGATCGACTTGGAAACCGCGGCCAACAAGGGCCGTTAATCCGGGTTCATAGCCGGCCGGGTCGAGGCAGTCGCTCAAGACAACCGCGAGGCCAGTGTGCCGAGCCTCGAGGGCGCCGCGCCTCAGGGTCTGGTTAAAATCTGCGGGTCCGCCTGCGGTCAATGCGCCGAGGTTTTGAAAGAACTGCAGGGCGGACTTTTTGCCGCGCATGGCGCGCAAGGCGCCCCGGGCTGCGCGCTCGGCAAGGCTCGCAGCGAGGTTGTTCGAAACCTGCTCGCCCAGAGAGGGGAAGGGAATGACGCTGACCCGGTCAAACCCGCAGAGGGCAACGTAGCCAATCGCGGCAGCAACCTGCCGGGCAAAATCGAACTTGCGCGGCTCGCCGAAGGTCATCGATTCGCTCGCATCGAGAAAGATGCGGACGGGCAACTCGCGCTCTTCTTCATAGAGCTTGAGGAATAAGCGTTCAAGCCGGCCATAGAGGTTCCAATCCAGGTAGCGGAAATCGTCTCCCGGAACATAGGTGCGATAATCGGCAAACTCGACGGATTGGCCTCGATCGCGGCTGCGACGCTCGCCTTTGGCGGAGCTTTTGGCGCGGCGCGCGGCCAGGAGTTGGAATTGCTCGAGGTGCCGCACGAGTTCGGGCGTCAGGAAGGTATTGGGCATTAGATCAGCGATTGGCGATTGGCGATTGGGGCGCGCGGTTTGGAAAACGCAGAGTGCAGCCGCTCCGGGCCAACGGCGCAGAACAAGCAACAAGGTGGAATCCCGGAGTCGGCTGCCACGACGGGTTATGCCACGGAGTCATGCTCGGCTCCTCCAAAACGCCCAAAACGGATTCCGCCGCGGAGTATCAGGAACATCAGTTGGCTCCGTGTGGATGTAAATCTGACTAGACTGGTCCGGCCATACTGAAACATGGATGCTGTAGAGCATACTGGAGTCAGTTCCCAGCGGGTAATGCCAAATCTCAAAACCCTCCTCCGGCACCTTGTGGGGTGCCTCCCCAAACTTGCGAACCAAGTCAGCAATACTGCTGCACTCCTCCATTTGCCGAAGCCGCTGCTCCCATTGCTGGAGATTGGAAGGCATTTGTGGCTTAACAACAGGGTACGCGAAGGTCTGCCGGCGCGCACGACGCGAATTTCGTGGCACGACCCTTAGAGCGTGTTTGGGAAATCACTCGCATCGTTTTCGTGGTCGAAACCTGTAAAAAACCGAGGACGAGGAGGAGGACGAGAACGAGGAGGAAAGGCAGCCTCGGGCAATTGTCGAACATGTCCTCACACACTGACCGCCGCGATATCCCTCGGCACATCTTTCAAGACCTGGGCGATAATGTGGTCGGTTGTTATCCCCTCGGCCTCCGCCTCGAAATTGAGGATTAGGCGGTGTCGCAAGGCACAAAGGGCTGCCGCTTCGATATCGTCGAAGCTGACGTTGAAGCGCCCCTGGATGAGGGCGCGGACCTTGCCGGCCAGGACGAGGGTCTGGCCGCCGCGCGGGCTGGAGCCAAAGCGGAGGTACTGGGTGGCAACGGGTGCAGCGGTGTCCGTCTTGGGATGGGTCGCCAGAACAAGGCGGACGGCAAAATCGCGAACGTGCGAGGCAAGCGGGACCTGGCGGACCAAATTCATGAGAGCCGCTAGCGAATCGCGGTCCAGGACGCGTCCGACCTGGGTGCGTATGCCGCCGGTGGTCCGATTGAGGACCTCGGTCAAATCGTCCGCCGAGGGATAGCCGACGAGGATTTTGAAAAAGAAGCGGTCAAGCTGAGCCTCGGGAAGGGGATAGGTCCCCTCCTGGTCGATGGGGTTCTGAGTTGCCATGACAAAGAACGGCTCGTCGAGCGGGCGCAGTTCACCACCGGCGGTGACCTGGTGCTCCTGCATGGCTTCGAGGAGAGCCGATTGGGTCTTTGGCGTGGCGCGATTGATTTCATCGGCCAGGATGAGGTGGGCGAAGATTGGGCCGCGCTGGAACTGAAACTCGCGGCGGCCCCCCTGGGTCTCCATAACGATGTTGGTGCCGAGGATATCGGCGGGCATCAGGTCGGGGGTAAATTGGACGCGGTTGAAGGAGAGGTCGAGCACCTCGCTCAGAGTGCGGACGAGGAGGGTCTTGCCCAAACCAGGAACGCCCTCAAGCAGCACATGCCCGCCTGCAAACAGGGCAGTGAGCGTCCCCTCGACAATCTGCTCCTGGCCGACAATGACCTTGCCGATTTCGGCGCGGAGGGCCGCGTAGGTATCGGTGAATGCCTGGATTTGTTCTTCAGTGGTCATTTCTTCAGGTCATCAAAGTACTCCTTCACGGCGCCCTGATAGGCGCGGGGGACCTTTTCCTCGCTCAAGGCGCTTTGGGCATCAGACTGCGCGGCGGTGGCCTCCTCTTCGTAGGCCACTTTGCTTTGGCCTTTGATGCTGACGCCTTTGAGGGTGATGCTGGGCATCTGGCCGCCGGGAGAGAACTGGCCGCGCACTTTGGTGGGCTTTAGGGCATCCTTTGTATCATCCTGTGGACGGTCCGACTGGCCGCGCGGGTCCTCGTCTGGCCGCATGACGCCCGAGTTGTCCCACCCGGCTGTGGACTGCCCATTCCAGGAGGTATTATCATCGGCCCAGGTGCCGACGCCTGAGCCGGGCTTGCCGCCTTTGCCGGGGCGTGGCGGACCAAGGCGCCAGCACTGGCCGGTGCCGATACAGGCGGAGGCCTGGTTGAGGGCATCGATGCTGGCCTCCATTTGCTGGGCATCGCCCATCTGTTGCATGAGTTTGTCCAGCTCCTTGGATGCCTCAGCCAAAGACTGAGCGGCGCCGGGTCGATTGCCACTCTGCATCTTTTGAGCAGCGGCTTTCAAATGCTCGGCGACCGTGCCGTAATTGGACGCCGGATTGACGGCTTTCGAGACCTCGTTGAGCATCTTCTGAAGCTGCTCGGGAGAGAGATTGGCGGACTGCAATTGGCTGATCATTTTTTGCAGCGTCTGTTGCGCGGCCTCCGGCTGCCCATTTTTAAGCTGTTCGGCGAGGTCTTTTCCGAGCTTCTCGACCTGCTGCTGAAGCTGCTGCAGGCTCTTGGACATCTCGCGCAACTTATCAAGGTCAGTGGTCGCCGCTTTGAGGTCCTTTAGAAACAAATCGGTTTGATTGCTGGCCAGGGCATTAATCGCATCGTCAATTTGCGGCAGTTGCAGACCCAAATCCTGGGCTTGCCGGGAAAGGGCCGAGAGGGATTCAGACAGCTTCTGCCGTTCCGCCTCGCTGCCGGGGGAGTTTTTATCAGCCATGCCTTTAGCCGCCTCTTCGAGTTGTTCGAGCTTCTTCTTAAGCTGATCGATGGCCTCGGGATTGCCCGTCGGCGACCCCAACTGTTTTTGGAGCGCTTCAATTTGTTTCTGCAAACCCGCCCCCGAGGCGGAGTCGTTTCCGGAAGAATTGCGAGCGGCTTGTTCCATCCGTTTGAGGCTGGGATCGCGGGCCAGTTCCTTGAGTTGGTCTTTCAATTTATCAGCCACATTGGCCAGGTCCTTAAGGGCGTCGCTGCGGGTCAATGATTTTTTCTGAAGGGTATCGCCCAAACCGACGAGCGCTTCGAGCGACTTTTGCGTGGGCTCGAGCGCCGGGGGCCGCTTTTCAAGGCTGTGCCGGGTCAACTCGGCAAGCTGGCGGCCCGTCTCCTTGATGGTGGCGGCATCGGACTGTTTTTGCAGGAACGTCTTGCTGCGATATTCCGGAACGAACCCCAAGCCGGCACCCAGGGCCAAAACGACCAGCGCCCAGCGGGTCACCCGCGGCAAGCGCAACGGCAACAGGCGGCGTGGGTCGAGATTTTTAGCATGTCGTGCAGCATCCGCCACAACCAGTTGGCCCCAGTTTTCGGCAGATTGCGTGTTGTTTTCAACCGCAACTTCCCAGGCGGTGCTGAGCCGTTCCTGGAGTTTTTGGCGGCCATCGATCCAGCGAGCAACCTGGGCAAGAGATGGTTTGCGCCAGCCGCCCGAGAGGAAACCCACGAGCATTGCTGGAAAAGGAATCACAGCCGCAGCCCGCAACGTCCATAATGGAAGGGGAAAGAGATGGAAGGCGGCAATGAGGAGCAGCGAGGCGAGAGACCCGATAAGCAGGCCGTAAGACAACCCGCGCACAGCTCGAGCCCAGCGATGGCGCCGCGCAGCTCGTTCAAGGGCTGCTTGAATAACCTTAAGCTCGCTCATAACCCGCTACCAAAGCTGCCCCACCCCGGCGGATTTGACTAGCTAAATTGCACCGGAACGTAGCCGGGGCAATAGGGACTTGACCCATTTCCCTGGTGGCGCGTGGGGTGCTAAATGGCCCAGCGGACATAATGCTGGAGGGTTTTGGAGACATCGGGGAGCAGGGGGAGAAGGGAGAATTGTTTGTATTCGACGCCGAGGGTGCGGTTGGTTTCTTTATCGAAACGAGCGGAGACAGCTTTGAGGGCGTTGGTGAGAAGGGGGTCCTGGGATGTGTCGGAGTCGAGGATGGAGAGGCGGGCTTTGACTGTGATGAGTTGGGTGAGCATGGAGGGCATGGGGTCCGAAATGCCGTTTGAAATTAGGAAGCCACGAACAGATGAAGACGACCAAACACGAATGAGAGTTTGAGGAATTTCACAGGGATCGAGTGCGCCGACGTTCGCGCTGGTTGGTGCCGGACCAAACATGTCCGAACGCGCACAAAACTGCGAACCCGGCACCCAGTCCATCGTGTTCGTTATGTCTCATCCCCATTTCATATCGTCAATATTCTCAAAGTGCCCACCGCAGGAGCACTGTGGAGAATCGTCCGCGTATTTAACCGTGCCACACTTGGGACACACAACTGTCGGCTTCTTTCGCTGATTAAAGATGTAAGATAGCAACCCAAACACTGCGCCCAAGGCAATCGTTCCCGGCAAGCGAGGGAGAATCTCGCGGGCAGGCACGAAGACTCGGCCTTGGTTTGCTGGGTCCATCCCTCCGAAAATGATAGAAGTCCCCAAAGTGAAAAGGCCGGCGACGAGTATGCTCCCCTTAATACGGTTGCGCTTTCGTTCGCGTCGTATCTCAATAAGTTCT
>DASYZB010000014.1 GCA_035946615.1 Verrucomicrobiia bacterium | reverse complement strand
TTCATCCGCGACGGTAAAGCTGGCCATGATCTTGGCTTGCGCCTCTTCCGCCTCACGCCGGGTTGAAATGGCGTTGCCCTCATTGTCTCGTAGTGCCTTGGTAAATCGCTTGCCGTTGACATTCCACTGAACGTAAAAATTGCCGTTGCGTTTGAACAGGTATCCAGTCCGATGTTTCATTGTGCGCTCGCTTTCTTGTTGTTTCTCTTACGTGCGCTAAATATGGGGCAATTCTGCAAATAAAGCAATCACAAAGCATACACAAAGTTGTACCTAATTGATTTGTAGGTTAATAAAGCAGACTGTAAATCTGCTGGCTTACGCCTTCGATGGTTCGAATCCATCACCTACCGCCACGGCGTTTTTTTGAGGAAAACAGCTCTAGCTGTTCTCTGGAAATAAGCCCCCCAGAAGGCTGATGTGAGTGCTTCTCTTGATTTGGCGCGGCGGTTTCGCATGCAAGCCCGCCGTTCCTATCCGCCGGCGCTTTCCGCCAGGTGCGGTCACTGCTACGCTCTCGGCGCATGAGCAGTATTCAGTATCGCGGCCGATTGGCGCCCTCCCCGACGGGCTATCTCCACATCGGCCACGCGCGCACCTTCTGGACCGCCCATCAACGCGCCGTGGATGCCCAGGGTGTTCTGGTCCTGCGCAGCGAGGATATCGACGCGGTTCGCGCAAAGATGGCTTTTGCCGAAGCGATGTTCGAGGACCTGCGCTGGGTAGGTCTTCGCTGGCAGGAAGGCCCAGATTGCGGTGGCCCTTACGGGCCTTACGAACAGAGCAAGCGAAGATCATTTTACCAGGCCGCTTTTGAGCAGCTTCAGCAGGCTGGCTGTGTCTATCCCTGCCGCTGCACCAGGAAGGACGTCTTGCGCGCGCTCCAAGCCCCGCATGTCTCCGATGAGGGGCCGATCTATCCGGGCACGTGCAGGCCAAATGCCACGGTTCGGGTTTCGAACGAAATCCCCAAGGCCCCCGCTGCTTCGAAATTGAACTGGCGTTTTCGTGTCCCGGATGGAGAGACCATCGAGTTCGTGGACGGCTTTTTTGGGCATCGGCGATTTATCGCCGGTAAGGATTTTGGTGATTTCGTGGTCTGGCGGCACGATGACTTGCCCTCGTATCAATTGTCCGTGGTCGTGGACGACGCCGCCATGCGCGTCACGGAAGTTGTCCGCGGAGCCGACCTGCTGCTTTCAACTGCCCGACAGTTGTTGCTCTATCGCGCCCTCGGTTGTTCGCCACCGGCCTTTTACCACTGCCCACTGGTCACCGACGAGGCGGGCGTCCGCCTGGCCAAACGCCACGATTCCCTGAGCCTGCGGACATTGCGCCAGCAGGGCATCAGTCCGAAAATGGTCCGAGAACGGATGCAGGCTGCTATGATTCGAAATCAGATACAATGAACAAAATCGTTCTCCTTGTGGCGGTTTTGGTCTGCCATTCACTCCTGGCCTTCGCCCTGGACTCGGCGGACAATTACCTATCCAGTCTTCAAGGCACAATTGCTCGGAGCAGGTCCACCCTGGCAGCCGTCTCGGCTTCCGCCGACAGGGCAGCCACGGAATACCTTTCAGGAGGCGCCATCTGGGTCGCAGGGCGGCAGGCCGATTTCATTTCCGAGGCTTGTGGCCGCGCTGGTGGTTTAATGGCCATCGCGCCTTTGGGCGGGCGGGTCCCAACGCGCCGCGACATCGTCCTCTACGCCGTCCCCGGCGCATTGAAGCAAGGCGATTTGAAAATGATCGATCAATGGCAGGAGAAAGGCGCAATGGTAATCCAGTTCAGTTCTCCTGCGGGGCTCTTTAGGAACGACTTCCCTATCGACACGGTCGCCAATGTCATAGACCTGTGGGCTTGGACGGGAGAATTCGTGGCAGCCTGCACACGGTTGGGGCAAATGCCCGTTCTCTATCAGAGCTATGGGCTGCCCGGAGGCACTGAGCGAGGCAAAAAGTACCAGGGGGAAAAATTCCATAACGACTTGATCGTCAAACCTGTTGCCTCTGGCGTCCTTGGGCGCCAATACTTGGACCAAATCCAACGGATGCTGACAGAGATTAAAACGACTCAGATGCCGAAAATCCTGGAGGCGGCCAAGTGGTGGAGCGAGGTCCCCAAGACATCGGCAATAACCCTGACCACCGGCCACATGTTTCCCCGCCATGCGCAAGACCCGCGGGCACTCCAGATCAGCGACTTTGCCGCCGTACCAGCTTGGGAGGACAAAGATCTCCTTGATGCCGGCCATCCTCCGGCGTTCGTCCTGTGTTTGGGCTACCAGTTCGCTCCGCAGAAACTCCTGGACCAAGCTAAGGCATTGGGCGTGAAGCTTGTATATTCTGACGTCAAGCCGGCGCAACCGGTGGAACCAGCAAACAATATCCTCTACATTGACCCGGCGTGGCCTCTGGCCGATGGCTGCGTGACGGTGCCGGGATATGACGTGCCCATTCTACCAGCCAGTGGCGTAGTTCAGGCGGCCATTTACTGGACCATTGTCTCCGAACAGGCCCGACTCAATCCTTAAACCACCCAAGTTTTGTAGTATGCGGTGTGCGCTGCCGCTCAGGGTTTTGCCGTACCCCGCAAGTTGGGTATCTTCCGTGCGTTGGCCGAGTAAACCTTTTTCAAGATTTTGTCGTTCAAACCAAACCCGTTCAGCGGCCAATGGTAGGTGAACAAATCCCAGTCGTAGAAATGTTCATCGTTGGTTTCCATCCCTGGATATCTCGCGCTCGGTCAGCCCCTTAAAGTACTTTGCGTAAAAGTAGTTGAGCGCCGTCGTCCCAGCCGCGAACAGGATGAAACCGAAGAAGATGCCGCCTTTGTCTCGCGGCACCACCAATGCGACCACCAGGTACAGCAGAGAGAACATCGCAAAGAACCTGGCAAATGACCGCTTTAATGGTCCAAAACCCGGCTCCATTATCAAGCAAGGCGCCAATAGCAGGGTTCCCCAATACGTGAACATGCCTGGCTGTGTAATCACCTGGAACGGCTCCAGGACAGGCGCGTTTCCCAACAGGAACCACTCGACCATCAGCCCAAGAGAGCCGAAAAGCAGATAGTAGATCAGCTTTGCCTTGGATTTTGGACAGACCGCGCCGATGCCTTTGCTCACGAACTGACCAATCACGAGCAGCACCACGTAGCTGATCATGGTGTTCCCAAATGCCCGGACATCATGCCGAGCCAGAATCTGGTTCAGGATTTCACCGGGAGCGGCAAACAGGAGCCCCAGGAAAACGAAGATTGACAATTGCTTCATCATTCAGAGGCGGGAGCATGGGCCAACTGCAGCAGCGAGACACGAAAGAGCTGGCAGACGCCAGGAGCCAAATCAAACCACCGAGGACTACAATGCCTGGCTTTGTCATAGGCGGTGCTTGGCGAATCTCTTCGTGTTCGTTCATGCGGTGCCAGAAACAAGGATGAGGGATGAAGGATGAAGGATGAATTGGTTGGTCCCTTATCCCTCATCCTTCATCCTTTCTCCTTCACCATTTCTCTCTCATCCTTTCTCCGCAAAAACCCGCACCTCGTCCCCAGCGTCGGGGTGGCCACGCAGCGCCCAACGCTGCCTGAGTTGGTATGCCAGCCCGCGCAGAAGGTTTGCCGGCTTGCCCAATTCTTTCATGTCTCCTCGGCCAGTCTTGCGGATGCGCTGACTGAGCGCGCCATAAACCCATGCATTGCGCGCCGTGGTATCGAGCCGCTTGACCCTCAGGCCGCTTTGTTCCAGCGCTCGTCTGAGTGTTTTCATTGAGAAGAGCGCCAGGTGCCGGGGCGGGTCCAGGTTGAGCCAGGCCTCGCGGAAGCGCCGATGCCCCCAGCTTTCGATGTTGGGTGTCAGGAGCACCAGTGCGCCGCCCGGCTTGAGAATTCGGCGGCATTCCCTCAGCAACCGCAGGGGATCATGGACATGCTCAATGACGTGCGCCGAATGGATCGCATGGAACGAATCGTCCGGGTAGGTCTGTTGTTCCAAAGTGCCGAGGCGGACCGGCACGCCCCGCGCCCGGGCAGCCGCAACGCCGCCCGGATCGACCTCGACGCCCTCAACCTCCCAACCGAATCGCTGCATGCGGGCCAGGAGCACGCCGCTGCCGCAGCCTACATCGAGCACCCGCGCGGGTCCCCGGGGCGCCGGAAGGTGCATGGCGGCCGCATCCAGTTCATCGCGTCCGCCGGGATGCAACAGGGCCAACGGGGCCAGAGAGCGCCGCCATTTCGGGCCAACCTCGCAGGTATAACCGAAGCGCGCTCCGAGATAGCTGTGCCAGACCGCCCAGCACGCATCGCGCACCAGGCTGGGGCCCGGCTCCGGCTGGCTGTGTGTGTAATAGCCGTGATAAGCCAACCCGATGTCCTCCTCGATGGGGACCGGGTCCAGCCACACCAGGCCGCAGCCGGCGTCCGGGCAGCGACGCAGATTCCACCTGCCGGGCGCCGAGAAGGAGCGGTCGGGCAGGTCCTCATACAGAAGCCGGCCCTCGGTCCCGCACAGCAGACAACTTGGCGCTGGCCGCGCGCGGATTTGGATCGAGTCGGCGCTCATCAACTATAGACGTTCTTGGGATGGCGCGGGCGCCGCAGCAGGCCATAAATGAGGGCGTCTCGGGCCTCAACCACCGCCTGGCCCATATACCACGCCAACGGGCCGGAAATCTGTTTGCCTTGTTTAACAATTTCGCGCGAATAATCCGGGTTGCGTTGCTGGCGAATCCGCTTGGCCTTGATCCCGGTCCGCACGGCAAACAACCCCTTGAGCTTGAATCTGCGCACGAGGCCCGAATGACCGTTGCGGAGTTGTTCGTTCAACTGCATCACGCGCCATTCGTCCAGAATGAGGGCGTCCATGCCGGGCATGACCAGGTTGGTAGTGTTGTCGCCGTGCCAGCGGTATTTGCAGAGGGGGAGATTGACCTGGACAATCCGGCTGCAATGCCGGCCCCAGGCGGCCCACCAGGCAACATCAGCAAGGATCGGCATATCAAGGCGGAACCTGCAGGGGGCTTCCTGGCAATTGGTCCGCATCAGACTGCCGCTAAAGGCCTGGTTGGCGATTTCGGCCTTTCGTCGGAGGAAAGTGTCCACTGGGATTACCTCTGCCTGACCGGTGGCCTTCCCTGAAAGGCTCAGGCGCCGGTCCTGCTCGTCGATTCGCTCATCCAGCGAGTACGCCAGCCCGCGGCCCTGGCAGGCCGCCAACTCCGCCGTCAGCCGCTCATAAAAGGCGGGCGCGATGAGGTCATCGGCGCAAAGCAAGTGCAGGTATTCGCATTGCGGGGCAAAATCGAGGGCGCGATTGCAATTGCCGAACAACCCGATGTTTTGCGAGTTCCGGCTCCATTCACACTGGATGGGGCGGAATTCCTTCACCAGCCGCTCCGTGCCGTCGGTCGAGCAGTTATCGAGCACAATCAGACGGTCCGGACGCAACGTTTGTTGCGCCACGGATTCGAGAGTTTGGCGGATGAATCTCTCCCCATTATAAACGGGGATGACCGTGATGATTTTCGAACTCACCGGGAACAGGGTAAAACAGGGGAGCGCCCCCTCGCAAGCCAAGAGAAAAATCCCAAGCTCGACCTTGGATTTCAGCTCACCGCACTGCCTCGTAATGCTTTTGGTGCAAATCCCCCAGGAGAGATTGGGCCCAGAGCTTTATCCAGAGCCAGACGACACGCCCGACGCCGCGTTGTTCATAGCGCCGCATCGAGGTAACCGCGCTGATGTCGCCCACGTACCTATAGTGCCCGAACCGCTTGAGGCGCTTGATCAGTTCGCTGTTCTCACGCACTTCGAGACCCTCGTCAAACCCACCGACCCGCACGAAATGTTCCTTCCAGCAAAGGATGACGCCCGAACTGCCGGGATGAAGCGAGCAGCGATGAACGAGATTCTTCAATACATAGATAAGCCGATACGCCAGCCGATTCCCATCTGGGCAGCCTTTGAGTGTGCCGGCCGCATCGGCGGTGGAAAAGACCTCGGCGATCCTGCGCAAGGCCATCGGTTCGAGGGTGGTGTCTGCGTCGAGAAAGAGCAACAGCTCGCCGCGAGCCAGGCGGGCGCCCAGGTTGCGGGCCATGCCCAGGTTTTTCTGCGATAGCACGATCAGCCGATGGCAGCGCCCCCGGGCAACCTCGGCGGTCCCATCCACGCAGCCATTGGCGACCACGATGATCTCGAACCAGCCGTAGTTCTGCCGGCGCAGGGCCTCCAAAGTGCGCCCGAGATAATCCTGCTCATTATGCGCCGGGATGATAACCGAAATCATCCGGGCCGGCTCACGGCGGTACGAGCCAACAGACAATCGGTTATGTTGTGCGTGGGTGGATTTGGCCCAATTGCCGATTAGCGGCAGCGGGTTTTGCAGCAGGAATTCGCGTGGCTCCATAATCACAAGAAAACCTCACGGCACAACGGACGCGTGGCTAATGGGGGGAAACCCTATTTTGGCGCATGGACAAATCGTTATTGCGCTGATGAACCGGTGTTGTCGAGAGGCGGCGGGTAGTATAGGCTGTGGCTAACTTATGAAAAAGCTGGGATTGGGTTGCGCGGTGCTGGGTGTGCTGGGCTTGGTGGGGGTGGCTCTTATCCTCGTGGCCGCCGGAGCTTATAACCATCTGGTCAACCTCTCGCAGACGGTCGATAAACAATGGGCGCAAGTGCAGAATGTTTACCAACGCCGCGCCGACCTGATCCCCAACCTGGTGGCCACCGTCTCGGGAGCGGCCAACTTCGAAAAATCGACCCTCACACAAGTCACGGAGGCCAGGGCCTCGGTCGGCCAGGTGAAAATTGATCCGACCCGGGCGCCGAGTGATCCGTCAAAACTGGCGGCATTCGACCAGGCACAGGGCCAGCTTAGCTCGGCGCTCTCGCGTTTGCTGGTGGTCGTGGAGCGCTATCCGACCTTAAGGGCGACCGAGAACTTCCAGGAGCTGCAGGCGCAACTGGAAGGGACCGAAAACCGGATAAGCGTCGAGCGCGAGCGCTATAATGAAGCGGTGCTGGCCTACAACGCGGCGGTGCGTTCGTTCCCGGCGAACCTTTATGCTTCTGCTTTAGGATTCCGCGAGAAACCCTACTTTACGGCAACAACACCGGGCGCGGAGACGGCGCCAAAGGTCCAATTCAATTTCGGCGCGCCATCGACCTCGCCGCCGCCGTCCAAACCGCAATGAGGCCGCCTTTCGCGATGTCGAAAGCCCGGCTCATGCTGTTCTGGTTTCTGGCCGCCGCGTTCGCTGCCGGCGCGTTCGCCGCCGAAGTCATCCCGCCCGCGCCAAAGCAGTATTTCAATGATTATGCCCACGTGGTTTCCGCTGCAACGGCCACGCGGCTGAATCAAACGCTCGAAGAATTCGAGCGTCAGACCTCCAGCCAGGTCCTGGTGGTCGTTTACCCGAAGATGCAGTCGGATTCTTCCATCGAGGACTACACCGTCCGCGTGGCGCAAGCTTGGAAAGTGGGACAAAAAGGCAAAGACAACGGAGCTGTCCTGTTCGTTTTCATCAATGACCGCAAGATGTTTATCCAGGTGGGGTATGGTTTGGAGGGGGCGCTGCCCGATGCCTTGGCCAAGAGGATAATCGATACCGAGGTACGTCCGCGCTTCCGCACCGGGGATTTTGACGGAGGCTTGACTGCGGGTGTAAATGCAATTTTGGCGGCCATCAAAGGGGAATACAAAGGCGCCGGAACCACTGCTGCGGAGCGCCGAGGAAATCCAATGAGCTTTGGCGCCGCCCTGCTGGTGGTTATCTTTTTTGGAGTCATCGGGATTTTTTTCCTGATTGCTCTGGCCCGCGGCAACCGCGGCGCCGTTTATCGGGGGACCGGTTACTCTTCCTGGGGCAGTTGGACCGGTGGGGGCTGGGGCGGCTGGGGTGGAGGAGGAGGTGGTGGCGGGTGGAGCGGAGGAGGTGGCGGTGGTGGATTTTCCGGCGGCGGCGGGAGTTTCGGCGGCGGTGGGGCCGGAGGGAGTTGGTGATATGAAACCGGCCAAATTCTTAAATCATTTGCAGCACGACCACATCGTCGAGGCCATTCGGCAGGCTGAAATGAAGACCTCCGGCGAAATCCGGGTATTCGTGACGCACCGCAGCGTGGCCGATCCACTCATGGCCGCCCAAAAGCACTTCTTAAAACTGGGCATGGACAAAACAAAGCAACGAAACGCGGTGTTGATTTTCGTGGCGCCGCGTTCGCATCAATTCGCCGTCATTGGCGATGAAGCCGTACACACCCGCTGCGGTGATGGGTTCTGGCGCGATTTGGCCGCTGAGATGACGGGGTACTTCAAAAAATCACAATTCACAGAAGCCATTGTTCATGGGGTGCGCAAGGCCGGCGACCTGCTCGGTGAACATTTCCCACGCCGTCCAGGCGATAAGAACCAACTGCCGGATGATGTGGTAGATGAGTAGCATTCAGCAAGCAACATCATGAAAGCGGCGTTCATAAACCAAACCGGACCACCGGAGGTGATTACTTTTGGCGACCTTCCTGAGCCCAAGCTCAAGCGCAATCAATGCCGGGTCAAAGTCGCTGCGGTCGATGTGAACCCCATCGACACCTACATTCGCAGCGGGATGATTCCAGCGGACCTTTCCTTTCCATGGATTCTGGGAAGGGACCTTGCGGGGACCGTGGTGGAAACCGGGCCGGGGGTAAAACGGTTCAAACCAGGCGACCGTGTTTGGGGCTCGAACCAGGGCAGCGCTGGCCGGCCAGGAACCTTTGCCGAACTGGCGGCTCTGGACGAGCGCTGGCTCTATCCCACTCCAGCGGGAGTGAGCGACGAGGAAGCGGTCGCTTTGTCCCTCGTTGGCATCACGGCGCACCTTGGTTTGTTCCGCCACGCCCGATTGCGAGCCGGGGAGATTCTTTTCGTCAATGGCGGTTCTGGCGGGGTCGGTTCCAGCGTGGTGCAGATGGCCAAGCTAGCCGGCGCGCGCGTGATCACAACTGCCGGGAGCGAAGAGAAGGCCCGGATTTGCCGCGAGCTAGGCGCCGATGAGGTCATCAATTACAAGACCCGGGATGTGGACGCTGCTATCAGAAGCTTTGCGCCGGAGGGTGTCGAACTCTGGTGGGAAACACTGCGCGAGCCTAACTTCGAGCGGGTGATTGCGCTGTTGGCCGTCCGCGGGCGGATGATAGTCATGGCCGGACGCGATGCGCGCCCGCCATTGCCGGTCGGCCCATTTTATGTGAAGGATTGTTGCCTTATGGGATTTGCCATGTTTAACGCTTCGTCGCGAGAACAAGCTCCGGCTGCAAGCGATATGAACCGGTGGATGGCCGAGGGCAAACTCAAGGCCCGAATCGACCGTGTTCTACCGCTGTCTCAAGCTGCGGAGGCCCATCGGCTCCAGGAGCAAAGCACGATTCACAAAACCGGCGCCCTGGCGGGAAAGATTGTGCTGAAGCCTTAATGGACACTCAATTAGGCGGCAGAGTAATTGTCGTGACCGGCGCCTCGGGCGGGATTGGCTCGGCAATAGCCCGGGCGCTTGCCGCCGAGGGCGCGCGGCTGGTGCTCCATTACTATCGCAACAGGGCCGGGATTGCAGCCCTCCAACGCGAGTTGGGCAAAGCGGAGGTCCTGGCAGTCCGAGCCGATCTCTCGAATGAAGCGCAAACCAAGCGCCTGTTTCATCGAGCAGCCAAACGATTTGGCCGGGTGGACACGCTGATAGCCAATGCCGGGGCTTGGGAAAGCCGCGACGTGGCCCTCCACGCAATGAGTTTGCGCCAATGGCGCCGCACTTTGGATGGCGTCCTCACGACGACGTTTCTCACCTTGCGAGAGTTCCTCGGGCTTGTCGCGAAACAAAAAGCAGGCAACGCCGTCCTAATCGCCTCGACTGCCGCGGTCTTCGGCGAGGCGGGGCATGCCGATTACGCAGCCGGCAAGGCCGCGATTGCCTATGGCTTGACGCGTTCGGTCAAAAACGAAATCGCGCGCATCGCGCCTCATACGCGCAATTATTGCGGCGGCCGAGTTAACTGCATTTCACCGGGGTGGACGGTTGTGCCGCGCCTGTCAGCAAAACTGAAGGATGCCGAAACGATTCAGCGCGTTACCGCAACGATGGCCCTGCCGCAACTGGCTCGCCCGGAGGACATCGCCCACGCCGCCGTCTTCCTTTCCTCAGACACCCTGGCACGGCATATCACCGGGCAGAACTTGATTATCGCTGGTGGCATGGAAGGCCGCCTGTTATGGCAGCGGGGAGAGGTGGATGCGGCATGAGATCAAAACGGAGTGATGGAGTGCTGGAGTATTGGGTTTCCCATCACTCCAATACTCCATCACTCGGCCTTACTCGTCTTCCACGGGATCGGAAGTCTGAGGCTTTACTCGTCAGTGCGGTCCCCATTGGCGAATCGGGACCGTTTTTCAGGTCTGCTATAGCTTTTAGCGCCTGAGCCTGATTAAAATGGAAATCGAAAGACTAATGCGCCGCTCAACACGACCGCGCCCCAAAGCGCAACGAATTCCGAATCGACAGCGCTTCGCGCGGTCCGCAGCGTCCAGCTCGAACAGGTGAGCGGCTCGATTCTGAACAAAAACAAATGCCTTATGAAATTCTCGACTGTGTCTCTCTTAGCCCTGGGCGCGCTGCTTTGTTGCGCGCCCGCGCTTTCTCACGCTGACGAAACACCTGCCCAGCACGACAAGCGCATGGCCTGGTGGCGCGATGCGCGGTTCGGGCTGTTCATCCATTGGGGCGTTTATTCGGTGCCGGCAGGCGAGTGGGACGGAAAGACGAATTATGCCGAATGGTTCCTCGAAGAGACCAAAATGCCCGTCTCGCAATACGAGAAGTTTGCCGGCCAATTTGACCCGGTAAAGTTCGATGCCAAAGAGTGGGTGCGTCTGGCCAAAAATGCCGGGATGAAATACATCGTCATCACCTCGAAGCACCACGACGGGTTCGGCATGTTTAGGTCGGACCTGACGGATTGGTGCATCAAATCGACCCCGTTCCAGCGCGATCCGCTCAAAGAGCTGGCTGAGGCCTGCCACGAGCAAGGCATCCGGCTCTGTTTTTATTATTCCATTATGGACTGGCATCATCCGGATTGGGGCAATCGCCGGCCCTGGAATGACAAGGCCACCGGCACACCCGACATGGACCGTTACGTTCAGTACATGAAAGGACAGCTTAGGGAACTCCTCACCCGGTACGGCCCGATTGGCATCCTGTGGTTTGATGGGCAGTGGGAAAAGCCCTGGACAGCCGAGCGCGGCATCGACCTCTACAGGTACGTCCGCAGTCTGCAGCCGGACATTATCATTAACAATCGCGTTGGCAAACCGGTCGATTCAACCAGCGGCATCGGTTTCCAGCAGCGTGGTCAGATCGGCGATTACGGCACGCCTGAGCAGGAAATCCCAGCGACGGGCCTGGGCAAAGGGGTGGATTGGGAATCGTGCATGACGATGAACAATCACTGGGGCTACAACAAGAACGATCAGAATTGGAAATCCTCGACGACTCTCATTCGGAACCTGATTGATTGCGCCAGCAAAGGGGGCAATTACCTGCTCAATATCGGGCCGACATCCCAGGGTGTGTTCCCTCCGGCCAGCATCGAGCGGCTGGGGGCGATCGGGGACTGGATGAAGGTCAATGGCGAATCGATTTATGGCACCCAGGCCAGCCCCTTCGAGGCGCTTGCCTGGGGCCGTTGCACGCAGAAGAAAATCGGAGGCCGCACCCGCCTTTACTTGCATGTGTTCGATTGGCCTGCGGACGGAAAGCTGGTTTTAAAAGGACTGGCGAACAAACCGGTTAAGGCCTTTTTACTGGCCGGCCATCAACCGCTCGAAGTTGCTTCCGCGGATAATCAGGTGGCCATTGCACTGCCGGAAAACGCCCCTGACAAAAACGCGACGGTTGTGGCGCTGGACATCACGGGCAAACCGCGGATCGTCAAGCCGGACCCGTATGCTGACGAAACGCCCCAGCAGCGTGATGCGCGGATGAAGTGGTGGCGCGAGGCGCGGTTCGGCATGTTCATTCATTGGGGAGTCTATTCGGTTCCCGCAGGCACCTATCACGGCAAACGCATTCCCGGCATTGGGGAATGGATCATGCACAACGCAAAAATCCCGGTCGCCGAGTATCGCCAATACGCCAAGGAGTTCAACCCGGTCAAATACAACGCTGATGCATGGGTGCGCTTGGCCAAGGAAGCCGGGATGAAATACATCGTCATTACGTCCAAACATCATGATGGCTTTGCCATGTTCAATTCCAAGGCCTCAGACTGGAATATCGTGAAGGCCTCGCCTTTTGGCCGCGATCCGCTGAAGGAATTGGCAGCAGCCTGCAAAAAATACGGCATCAAACTCGGCTTTTATTATTCCCAGGCCCAGGACTGGAATAACCCGGGAGGGGCCGCGGCGGGAGGCCATTGGGACAAAGCGCAGGATGGGGACATGACCGAATACATTCGCAACGTCGCTGCCCCACAGGTGCGCGAGATTCTGAGCCATTATGGGAAAATCGCCGTGCTCTGGTGGGACACGCCGGTCAATATGACCAAAGAGCGCGCCGAGATGCTCTTGCCTGCCTTGAAACTGCAACCCGGGATCATTTATAACAACCGCCTGGGCGGGGGCTACAAAGGCGACACCGAGACCCCCGAGCAGTACGTGCCCGCCACAGGCTACCCCGGCCGGGATTGGGAAACCTGCATGACTATGAACGACACGTGGGGTTACAAGAGCTATGACAATGATTGGAAGAGTGCTGAGACCTTGATCCGCAACCTGGTCGATATTGCCAGCAAAGGCGGCAACTACCTGCTCAACGTCGGCCCAACCTCGGAAGGGCTCATCCCGGAACCGTCGGTCGAGCGCCTGAAAGCCATCGGCCAATGGATGAAGGTAAATCACGAGGCGATTTATGATACGACTGCCAGCCCATTCAAACGCCTCCCTTGGGGGCGTTGCACCAAGAAAGTGGAAGGCCCTAACACGACGCTTTATCTCCACGTGTTTAACTGGCCGGCAGACGGCAAGCTGCTCGTGCCGGGCCTTAAGAATTCAGCCCGCGCAGCTTACCTGCTCGCTCCCGACAAACGCCAAAAGCTGGCGGCGCAAAGCAGTTCCGAGGGTCTGGTTCTGGCCGTGCCAGACGCAGCGCCCAACCCGATTTGCTCCACAGTTGTTTTGAAGATAACAGGCCCGCTTCAAATCGAGCAGCCTGGACTCGCCCAGGATTATGATGGGTCGGTCGTGCTGACGGCCAGCGAGGCGCGCCTGCATGGCGAGCAGATCAAATACGAATCGGGCTCGAACCGGGACAACATCGGCTTCTGGCTCGATCCGAAGGACTGGGCTGACTGGCAATTCACAGTCAACAAACCGGGCAAATTTCAAGTCACCGCCGAGATAGCCGCGCCGGAGGAAGGTTCGCTGGAAATCAGCGCAGGCTCTCACACGCTCCGGCATAAAGCGCCGATCACAGGCGACTATGGCAAATTCCGGCGGGCCAAGTTCGGCGCGCTCGAATTGGATTCTTCCGGCAAGGTGACTGTGGCCCTGCACGCCGTGGCGGATGGCTGGCACCCGTTGAACGTCAAATCGATACGGCTGACGCCCGAGCCGTAGTCTAAGGGCCTGTTTCAACTGCTGACGCCCGGTGCGCTGCCAGACGAACTCCCGGGGTTGGCTGACGCGATTGTTATGCTTCCGGGCGATTTTCTGAGGGCCACAGGCAACGCGAACACATCACACGTCGCGCGTCACGTTATCCCTTCCTCTGTCGCGCCAGCCAGCGGCCCATCCATTTTTTCACGGTCGGAGTCAGCCGGGTGCGATTATAGGCGTCGCCGCAATGGCGAATGGCTTCGGCCTGCGTTGGGTAGGGATGAATGACGGACGCCAGTTTGCCCAGGCCGAGGCGAGCGGCCATCGCCACGCTGATTTCGCTGATCATCTCGCCAGCGTGGCGCGCCACGATGGTGGCCCCGAGGATTTCATCGCGACCTTTTTTCACATGGATTTTCACAAAACCGCTTTCTTCACCGTCCACAACCGCGCGGTCCACGTCTTTAAACTCGCGCATAAAGGTATCAATTTCCAAGCCACGGTCGCTGGCGTCGCGCTCGGAGAGGCCGACATGCGCAATTTCCGGGTCGGTGTAAGTGCACCTGGGCATCGTGAGGGCGCTGACTTTCTTGCGCCCAAGGAACAGGGCATTTTGAATCACGATGCGCGCGGCGAAATCGGCGGCATGGGTGAATTTCCAGGCCATGCAGACATCGCCGGCGGCGTAAATGCGCCGGTTGGAGGTTTGGAGACGATCGTTTACCAGGACGCCTTTGCGCGGCTCGTACTGGACGCCGACCGCCTCAAGATTGAGCCCCTCAACGTTAGGCGCGCGGCCCGCCCCGGCCAGAACCTCATCCACCGCGATAGTCTCCTCTTTTCCTTGCGCTTCAAAGTAAACCAGTTTGTCGCCGGCGTTGCGCTCGACATGGGTGATGTTCGCATTGAGCCGCAACTGCCCGCCTTCACGGATGATGGCCTCCTGCGCGAGCGCGGCGGCATCCATGTCCTCCCGGTCGAGCAGGTGGTCATGCTTGTGGAGCAGGAAGACCTGCGACCCGAGCCGCTGGAATGCCTGGGCCAATTCACAGCCGATGGGTCCGCCGCCGATGACAGCCAACCGGGGCGGACACTGGGTAAGACCGAAGACGGTTTCGTTCGTCAGGTACCCCGCATCGGCAAGTCCCGGGACGGGCGGTTGGGCGGCGCGCGCGCCGGTGGCAATGACCGCGCGTTTGAAACGCAGGGTCTTTTCTCCAACCTGGACCGTGTCCGGACCGGAAAAGCGGGCTTGGCCCAGGAACACATCGACGCCCATTTTGGCAAAGCGCTCCGCTGAATCGTGATGACTGATGCGGGCCCGGAGCTTGCGCATCCGTTCCATAACAGCGGCGAAATCCACCTCGACCGGCCCGGCCGCCCGCACACCGAAACGCCCTGTATCCCTGGCATCGAAAGCGGCGCGCGAGGAGCGGATGAGGGCTTTGGAGGGAACGCAGCCTGCATTGAGGCAATCGCCGCCCAAGAGATGCTGCTCGACAAGCGCGACCTTGGCGCCGAGCCCGGCGGCGCCCGCTGCGGTGATGAGTCCGGCTGTGCCTGCGCCGATGACCACGAGATTATAGCGCGCCGCAGGCGCCGGGTTGGCCCAATCCGGCGGGTGGACCTGAGAGACGAGTTCCTGGTTGTAGCCGTCCCAGGGCGTGACAAGATGATGCTCGGATAATGTAGTCACTGCGCCTCCTCCAGAAACAACTTGCCTTCCGCGGTCAACACAATGTCATGTGAGGTGCGTTTCAGCAAGCGCACCGCCAGCTCGTCCTCCACGTCTGTAGGCGTATTCGCCGCCCCGGCTCATGCCTACAAAGGCAGGCTTGGCTGACAACTCGTGCTTTGCCGTCAGGAATTCGTACCACGCGTCCCATGAGTGACCGGGCTTCAGCTCCTGGCTCGACTCGACGTAAGCGATGTGAAAACCACGTCGCAGCAGCTCAATTTCGGTTTGCGGCTGATGGTCCCAATAACAGCCGCGCCAGGACCAGGGATTCCCCTGAGCGGCGATCTTCGGAACGACAACAATACAGCGTCGCTGGCCTCTGACCGGATGCCTCATGCCATCGCCTTCGTCGGGCGCAGCCTTGGTGGGCTGGATCGTCAGCGTCTGCTCGTCGAGCAGGAAGTCATAGCGATCAAACCCATGCCAAAGCGTCTTTTCGCCAGAGAATGTTATGGACGCCGACTCGCTGGCCGGGCTTGCAGCAGGCAGCGCCTGGGCGAAAGCCAATATGGCAACCGCGATCAGGCCGTATCGAGAGCTCATCTTTTCCCTATGTTCGTTATTTATTCGTCCTTGGAACGGCCATGTAGATCCAGCGGTCTCCGGGAGTCCAACCGACTGGGCCGGGGGTTTCGCGCATCAGCCCGCTTAGCCTCAGGACGTTCTCGAGGTGCTTGTTCATGATCGCTTCGCCGGAACCGACTTCGATCATCGTTGGCCCATTTTGATCCGCGCCATAGCCGCCCCGGGCAGCCGACACAATATCAGGAATGTAATTGGGCCAAGTCCCGTCGTACCACGTGTAACCGAAAACAAACGGGTGAGGCATGTTCACCCTGCGCTTCCAATCCAACTGGAGCTGAACGAACGGTTCGCCGGGTACTGCAGCGATGGCGATGTCGTCGTTGATCAAGATCGTGCAAATGTGAACATCGAAATTCTTGTCTTTGTCAAAACGCCCGGCGAATTTCAGCGAAGCGTTAAGGTAACGGAGAGTGGTTTCCCTGGCCGGGTTTGCGTTGATGGATTTTGTCAGTTTAATGGCCTCATAGGACAGCAGATGGCCCACCCGCTCGATGGAATTATAATCGGTTTGGAATGGATCGTCGGGACCGGTGCGGCGGGAACTGATAATTAGCGACTCAATATTCCCGGCGGCGCCTTGAACAAAGAGGCAGAGCAAGTTTGTTCCGAAGGCCTCTTCAACCTTGCGGCAGGCGACCCCCGGATAGTCGGCAGACACCGCGTAATTTTGGCAAACCACATCGGCGTGGCACGCGTAATTCATGAGCACCGCGCGCGGTTGTCCATTGGTGTCCTCGATTTTGATAATGCCAACTTCCGGATCAACCGGCCCGAAAGGGATGCGATCCGGGTTTTCGCACAGGTAGTGATCATCTGAAACCCAGGACTCTCTGGCGTGGCCGTCTTCGCGAACGACGAGGCGGTTAAATCCCAGTTGAGGGAAACTCCGGTGGCCGGCGCCTATGCGCGCCGGGAACATGTTTCGAGTCGCAGTTCCCACTGCCTCGATGATTTGTTTCTCGTAATAATCCCTGTAACTGCTGCCAGGGTCCGAGTGCGTGTGTGACGAACTCAGCAGAACTTGTGAAAGCCCGAATTTCTCCTTACACGCCGCAACCACATGTTCGCTGGTAAAGACACCCAGATCGACTGAAACAAACGCCAGGCGCTTTCCTCCGATTTCCAGGACCAGCACCCTGGCATTGACGTCATCGTGAACTGGCTTTTTGGGGTTCTCGGGGGTGATGCTGATTTTGGCTGTTCCAGCGAGAAGCTCTCCCCTCCAGACTTGCCTTTCTTTCGCAGTGCCGTGGGCAGTGACCGCAGCCGCATCCGCTGCTCGAATAGGCCCGCTGAGAGCGCATCCGCAAACGAGCAATAGCCATACCTGATACCTGGTCCAAGAGTTCATTCTAGCTACTTTGCCAGAATGCCGAAAACAAGTCTATCCCCTGTTCCGGGGATGCGCGAGGTGGCGGAATTTCGACGAGTGGTCGAATGCTCAACGCGATTCAGGAATCGCATCTTCACCAAACTGAATGTACTCAGCCGCACGGAAGCGGTTACCGTCGCAAACCGCCGCGGACTGGCGCACCTATAGCGGTCCAAATATGCTCGGTTGACCGCCGATGGCGAACCAAAATCCAAGTGAGATGAACCGCCCCTCAACTATTGCGCGTTTTTGGGTAAATCGGATGGGGTGTTCATGTTGAGGTAGAGTACCCTTTCCTCTGGAATCACTCCATAAACGTCAACTTGAGATTCCCGCAGCAGGCTTTGTGCGAAATGTTGAAGAGACACATCGCCACTGCTCAGCGCCTTTTCCGCGGCGCACAGCGCTTCAACTGGATAAATAGCGCACAGGGGCTCGAAATGGTCTGCGTGGAATGGGATTACCCCTGTGCCGCCACGTGCCAACGCACAGAGCTTAGTCAAATGCTCCGTCGTCATCTGAGGCAAATCAATAGCCAGCACAACCAGGTGCGAACTCTCCAGACGACACAGACCCGCCACGATCCCACTCAGGGGACCGCATGAAGGAGCCCTGTCCGCCACAACCTCAATCTCTCCCGGACACCATGGGGGCGCAGTTCTGGCCGATACCCAGACCGCATCGGGGCGCAGGCCGCTTAAGACCCGGAGTTGCCGCTGCCAAAGGGGCTCGCCGGCAATGAGGACCGTTGCCTTATCCCACCCCATGCGTCGCGAACGCCCGCCTGAGAGAAGCATGGCGGTCAGCGTCATCCCTCCTCCGCGCATCCAGTCCGGCTGATTGGTTCAAGGGTTTGCACTGTTTGACTTGATTGTAACCCACACCAGCCTGCAAAACAAAGTTGCCCTCGTCACTGGTTCCACCGCCGGCATCGGTTTCGCCATCGCCAAGACCCTCGCCGCTCAAGGCGCTCGTGTCATCGTCAATGGCCGCACCGAGGCACGGGTGGCGGAAGCCATCGCATCCCTTGCATGATCCCGCCAACTTCAGTCACACTCGGCGTCGCCCGCGCAATTCAGTCGTGAGGGCTCAATTGAGAAACGCGGTCTGCACCCGCGTAAATATTCATCCTTTCGCCACGCAAAAACCCAACTAGCGTCTGGCCGCTTTCCCGCGCGAACTCTGCGGCGAGACTGCTTGGTGCGGAAATCGCAGTGACGATTGGGATGCCCGCCGCGAGAGCCTTTTGCATCATTTCGAAGGAAGTGCGCCCACTCAAAAGCAAGACGTGTTGTCGAAGCGGTAAACGGTCCTGCAGAAAAGCCCATCCCACCACTTTGTCCAATGCATTGTGACATCTTACGTCTTCGCGAACCACGAGGAGCTTGCCGGTCAGATCGAAAAGCGCGCAGGCATGCAGGCCCCCGGTGCATTTGAACGTTTCTTGCGCGCAAGCGAGTGTCTGAGGCAATCCCAGCAACACTTGTGGCTCAACGATGCGCGGGTCCACAACCGCTGGGAATTGTTGCCGCACCGCTTCGATCGACGCCTTGCTGCAGATGCCGCAACTCGATGAAGTGAAAACGTGACGAGTGAGCTTGGTAAGGTCCGCGGATTCCGGTTTGCTCAAACGCACATTTATCACATTGCCGTCCGAGGGACTCGCTGGCCTTATCTGCGAAACGTCTTCCGAGAAGACTGTCCCATCGGCCTCCCTGCCATAACCACTCTTGCCGTGTGTCGAAACCAGGCAATGCGGGCGATGGCGGATGTCAACCAGGTCGCACGCCGCGTCCCATCTGGAACGAACGGCTGGCGTCCGCGTGGAAACAGGCGTCCATTGTCTGGCTGACCGGCCCGCGACGGGTCGGCAAGACGGTGCTGGCGCAGAGCCTGTCGGACACGGAGTTCCTGAACTGTGACTTGCCCAGTGTGGCCGAGCGCTTGCACGATCCGGAAAGTTTTTATCGGTCGGTTAAGAAGCGGTTCGTGGTGTTCGATGAAGTCCACCAGCTTCCGGATCCGAGCCGCTTGTTGAAGATCGGCGCGGATGGGTTTCCTCGGTTGAAAATTCTGGCCACCGGCTCGTCCACGCTCGCGGCGACACAAAAGTTTCGCGACAGTCTCACGGGCCGCGAGCGTGTGGTCGAGTTTGTGCCGGTATTGCACGAGGAGTTGACGGCGTTCGGCATTGCCGACCTGCGGGAGCGGTTGTTGCGCGGAGGGTTACCGCCGGCGTTGCTTGCGGCGGAGCACAATCCCGAGTTCTACGGCGAATGGCTGGATTCCTACTTCGCACGCGACGTGCAGGAACTGTTCCGGCTGGAGAAGCGGGCGGGGTTTTTGCGTGTGCTGGAATTGTTGCTGAGCCAGAGCGGCGGAATGCTGGATGTCACCAAGCTCGCCGCCGAGAGCCAGATCAGCCGGCCCACGGTCACGAACTGGCTGGAGGTTTATCAGATCACGCACGTCGTGCATCTGCTGCGTCCGTTTTCGGCGGGCGGACGGCGCGAGATCGTGGCGCAGCCAAAGGTGTTCGGTTTCGACACGGGACTGGTGTGCCATGCGCGCGGCTGGGATCATCTGCGGACAGAGGACTGCGGCGTGTTGTGGGAGCATCTGGTGCTAGACGCGCTCATTGCCGCCGGCGTGCCGAAGATTCATTTCTGGCGCGACAAGCAGCAACGCGAGGTGGATTTTGTCGTGCCACGCGGTCGAGATGCCGTTGACGCCATCGAATGCAAATGGAAGCCCGAAGCATTCGAGACGCGGGGCGTGGGGGCTTTTCGCACGCACTATCCGAGGGGAAGAAACTACGTCTTGTGCCCATTGAGCGGCCCGGCGTATGAGCGGGCTCAGGACGGTTTGGGGTTTACGTTTGTGTCGCCCGGAGAATTGCGCCAAGCGATGACAGGAACGGGAAGATGACCGATTATAGGTCCCTCCCCGCAAAAAGCACTGGTCTAAAAACTGGACTAACGGGCGTTGCTTGCTGGCGGCTGAAAAGCTTCAAAACCCCTTGTATTTATTGGGGATTTGTGGCGCGCCCGCCGCGACTCGAACGCGGGACCCTCTGCTTAGAAGGCAGATGCTCTATCCAACTGAGCTACGGGCGCGCTTGAAAATCAGGCAGCCACAGCGCCGTGTCCTGACCACAACCGCCATGGCGTTGGGCAAACGACTCCCAACTTTCCGCTTTGACCTGTTCCACTGCCCTCACAATCTGCGCCCAATCGGCACGCGCGGCAAGCTTGTTGAAACAACTCTTTGAGCACGTTCAGGAGCCCCTCCTCCTAGCCGGAGAGACACGCAGAAGTCGGCATTAGCGTGGATTAGCGCAGCCTGGCTATCCTATTGACGCAACCGACCCCAAGGGGTTGGGGTCAGTTGGAGAATTTCCGCCCACGATGACCTTGTAGGGCACAGGCGCTACATACCCGGATACCCGGCAAAAGCAACGAGGCGTGCTCCCCGTGAATCAAGGAACCGCGAATCGGTTCGTGGACATTCCAGCGCGTTGAAGCGCGTTGCTCAAACCAGTAGAGTCGAGTTCCTCAACGTGGCCGTCGCCGAAAACCACGTGGCCCTTATCCCCGTGAAGGCCAACACTCTTGACCCAGCTTGGCGGCGCGGACGGATTCCACTGCAAAATAACGCTCGAAGCCGCTGTAATGTTGCGGTCGCCAGCCATTATTGACCGGGGTAACTTGGGGTTGCTGTCCAAGCCGACAAAATACGAAACATTGGCGTTTGATAAGCTTTGCCAGTTTGAAGCGGCATCCCGATTGTCCTGGGGGCACAGCAGGACTACCCATGCGGTGACGTAGTTTGATTGGACCTGGAAGTGCCG